>JBAXIG010000046.1:0-13908 GCA_037138535.1 Actinomycetes bacterium | reverse complement strand
CGGAGAGATTGCCAGTCGAAGGAGCCTTCGCCCGTCACCACCAGGTCTGCCCACTCCACGGCGCCAGCCAGGTTCACATGGCGCGCCACCTCTTCGATGCCGGAGACCCGCCGACCTCCGAGGGCCATGAGAGCTGCGCCCAGCCCGCCCGCCGCGCCAGCGCCAGCACCCGCGCACTCATGGCTTGAGGCTCCAATGAGCGCTGACTGATAGGCCAACAAAGATGCTTCCAACTCACGCACATCAGCTGGCGTGGCTCCTTTTTGGGGTCCATACATTTCAGTGGCGCCTTGTGGACCAGTGAGTGGATTATCTACATCAGTGGCTATCACAATCTCGCACCCAGCCACCACCTCAAGTGCCCGCGAAATATCAAGGGCGACGATTCCTGATAGCCCCATCCCGCCCTGATCGAGGGGCACATTAGCGGTGGCCCCCAGAGCCGCCAACAGCCCGGCGCCCCCATCATTAATCGCGGTACCACCCAGTCCGAGTACTACTCGACGAGATTGTGAGAGCGCAAAGCGGAGCGCTTCCCCAACACCGTAACTACTTCCAGTGCGCACAAGATCAGAAGACTCTGGGTAACTTCCGCGACCTATGATTTCGGCGCTTTCGACATAAGCGCTTCCATCCTGAAAAAGCACCCTAACCGGTTGCGCCCTACCCCTGGCATCCTGGACAACGAGCGGTTCACATACGCCATCGCTGCCCGCAAGCACGTCAAGAAAACCGGGTCCACCATCTGAAAGAGGCAAGGTGCGTACCTCATCTGCGGGAGCTTCGGCCGCCCACGTTGAGGAGATGATCGCCGCTGCATCCCCAGCGCTCATCGTGGTTCCATACGAATCCGGTGCCACCAAAATCTTCACGTCACCACCATCACAGCGACCTGGCTGCGATGCAACTCTGGCATGCCCGCAATTTTCTGCCATGATGAGCAAATGGCAGATTTACTCTTTCTCGGCGCCGGCATCGACCTCGGAAGCGAACGAGGCGTCTCCTGCCCTGGCGACTTGCCGCCAGTAAGTGATGCGGAATTGGTCGAGCGAGCTCGCATCGCTCGAGCGGCGCTGGGAGAGCGCGCTTACATCTTGGGCCATCACTATCAGCGTGACGAAGTGATTGCGTTTGCAGATGTCACCGGAGACTCATTCAAACTTGCGCAAGCTGCCGCCGGACGCCCCAAGAGCGAATTCATTATCTTCTGCGGCGTGCACTTCATGGCTGAGAGCGCAGACATTCTCACTAGCGATGCGCAAAAGATAATTCTGCCCGATCTTGCCGCAGGTTGTTCGATGGCAGATATGGCAACACATGCACAAGTCGAAAACGCGTGGGATTCGCTGAAAGCATTAAATCTTGCAGAGAAAACCATTCCTGTTACCTATATGAATTCTTCAGCCGCGATCAAGGCATTTACTGGTCGCAATGGCGGCACTGTCTGCACTTCATCAAATGCGAAGACTGCACTCAAGTGGGCTTTTGATCGAGGCGAAAAGGTACTCTTCTTGCCGGATCAACATCTCGGCCGCAACACTGCAGTGCGTGAAATGGGATTCTCACTCGACGACTGCGCGATATTTGATCCGTGGAAACCACAAGGTGGTCTAACGGATGCCGAGATTGCCGCTGCAAAGATGTTGCTCTGGAAGGGTCATTGCTCAGTTCATGGCCGGTTCACATTGGCAAGTGTCAATGAAATTCGAGATCGCATTCCGGACGTGAATATTTTAGTACACCCCGAATGTCCATACGAAGTCGCCGAAGCCGCCGATTATGTGGGCTCGACCGAACGCATTATCAAAATTATCGAAGGCGCGCCCACTGGCTCTTCATGGGCCATCGGTACCGAACTCAACTTAGTGAAGCGTTTAGCGAATGCGCATCCAGATAAGAACATCCATTTTCTCGACAAGAGCGTGTGTTACTGCTCCACCATGAATCGGATCGATCTCCCCCACCTCGTAGGGGCGATGGAAGCACTCGTGCTGGGACGCGTCGTCAATCAAATCACCGTGGACCCGATCACTTCGAAAGAAGCCCGCACTGCGCTTGACCGTATGCTCTCACTTGCCTGATCACTCGCACGCTTCGACTAAGGAAGGTCCACATGACTGAAGAGATGCCCACTGGCAAAGGTCGCCCTACGCCAAAGCGAAGTGAAGTCGAGGCGAAGCGCAAGAAGAGCTCGATAGCTCCTGCCAATTCGAAGGAAGCGCGCAAGGCTGCTCGCGATCAAACGAAGATCGAACGCATGGCACAACGCGCGGCCTACCTGCGTGGCGATGAGCGCGCAATGCCGCCGAGAGATAAAGGCCCTGTTCGTAAACTCGCCCGCGACATGGTCGATTCCCGGCGGTCGGTCGGCGAATACTTCTTACCTGTGGTTTTGATCGTGCTCGCACTTTCATCGTTTCGTGCAATGCAGGTCTACGCCAGCCTCTTTCTCTATGCGGTACTCCTAGGGGTCATCGTGGATGGCGCACTTCTTGCAAGACGGATTAAGAAAGTGGCGAGCGAGCGCTTTCCTGCCGAACCCCTCAAGGGCATCACGCTCTACGCATGGTTGCGTTCCACGCAACTACGACGACTGCGCACTCCACCAGCAATGATCGCCAGAGGCACCAAGATTTAAGTACCGATCCAAAGTGTCGCCTAAGGGCGAGGATTTGGGCTGACCGTCAAAGCGGCATCCCGAGTCGGAAGAGTGCCGAGTGCGAGGTCGATCGCCTTCATTACCGCAGGCTCGAGGACTACTCCGGCTGCTTTCACATTCTCTCTCAATTGCTTTGGCTTGGATGCCCCGACGATCGCACTTGAAACATTGGGATTCTGCAATACCCAAGCAATCGCGAGTTGCGACAAAGTTAAACCAGACTCTTTTGCTATTGGCGCAAGATTTTGAACCGCAGTAAGCACGTCATCAGTCATCCAACGCGAAATCATATTCGCGCCGCCCTTCTTGTCGGTGGCGCGTGACCCGGCTGGCGCCTTCTTACCCGGCAAATATTTACCACTCAAGACGCCCTGGGCTATGGGAGACCATACGATTTGCCCAATCCCCTCTTCAATACAAAGCGGAATTACTTCGCTTTCTGGAACTCGCCAGAGCATGGAGTACTGCGGCTGCGATGAAACAAATCGATCAAATCCCATTTCGCGTGCAATCTTGAGTGCATCGCTGATCTGAGAAGCACTCCATTCGCTAAATCCGATGTAAATGACTTTCCCTTGACGAATGAGATCATCAAAGGCGCGCAAGGTTTCTTCCAACGGCGTTTCGTAATCGAAGCGATGTGCCTGGTAAAGATCAATGTGATCTGTCTTCAAGCGTCGAAGAGATCCGTCGCATGCCTCCATAATGTGTTTACGCGAAAGGCCACGATCGTTCTTTCCAGTGCCAATCGGCCAGTAAGTCTTAGTAAAGAGTTCATAGGACTCGCGCTTCACACCCTTGAGTGCTGTCGCCAGCACTACTTCGGCTTTAGTGCCGGCATACACATCGGCTGTATCGAAGGTGGTGATACCAAGGTTGAGTGCTTCCTTCACACAAGCAACGGCGGCTTCGGCTTCTACCTGACTGCCGTGAGTGATCCAGTTACCGTAAGAAATTTCCGATACATACATACCTGAGCGGCCGAGTCGACGATGTTCCATGCGAGCAGAATAGCCCTCCTTCCCGGATGAGCGATACGGCGAGGGGAGTTGACGAGCCAGGCCCCAGCGTGGTCTGCTTCGCCTACAACTTAATAGCCCTGCTTATGGGGGAAGTCCGGTGAAATTCCGGCGCTGACCCGCAACCGTGAGTCGTACATCGACAAGTCGGATTACCCATAACCAAGGTTTTTGGTCAACACCCGCCGAGGTCTGCGGGGCGACGCCCGGGTCACCACCCTCGCTCTCCCGTTATCTCCGCAAAGAGATGACGGGTTTTTTATTGTGATGACGCTGGAAGAGCTCTACTGATCCACTCTTGAAAGGCTCAACCTGAATGTCTATTACACGCAAGTTCGCTCGAAGGGTCGCATTGGCTCTCTCTGTTGGATTGATTCTGCCTGCCACTGCACAAGCGGCGCCAAATAGTTCTGGTCTTTATGGATCCACCGACCCGATGTACGACGGAGCCTACCGACAATCACTCTCACTGCTTGCCCTCGTGGGGGCCAAAGTAAAACCTGCACCAAGTGCAATTGATTGGCTCGCGAATCAACAATGTTCCGATGGAGGATTTGTGTCATTTCGTGCTGACGTCTCCACCCCATGTGACACCACTCAAGAAGATTCGAATTCGACTGCTATCGCCGCCGCCGCTTTACAAGTAGTGGGGAAGAAAGCAAATGCCAATAAGAGCGCAGCATGGCTACTTGCCCACCGCAACAAGGACGGCGGAATTGGCTTCAATCCACTTGCTCCTGTCACCGCCGAATACGACCCAACGTCAAGTGATGCAAACTCCACTGGCCTCATGTTCTTCGCCCTCAACACTATTTATCCAAAGAAGTACACAAGCGCAGCCACAAGCGTTCTTGGTAAGTACCAAGTGGCATGCAGCGATGGTTCTGGAAAAAGCGGTGCGCTTGATTATCAGAGAAGTGATGCGCTCACAGCAAACGATTACGCCACCGCGCAAGCAGCGTTTGCATTTACTGGAGTCGCACTACCTCTTGTCATCACAAAATCGACAAATGCGCCTATCAATCCATGCTCTGTGAAAAGTACTAGCACCACAAAAGTTGCTGATGGAGCCATGTTCTATCTTGCCGCTCGCCTCACGAGTAATCCTCGTGGCATTCCAAGCGCCTTCGGTCCAGGAACGGATTGGAACACTACGGCGTGGGCGACTCTTGCACTGATGGGCAGTGGATACCGGTATCCGGCGATTTCCACCGCAGTTGCCGCCATGGCAGATGGCGCGATTTCTTGGGGCTTAGAAGCCAAAACCAATGCTGCTAAACCAGGGGCCTTAGCCATGATGCTTCTCGTTGCCACAGCACTGAAATTAGACGTCCACCATTTCGGTGGCATCGACCTGACTAAAACCATAGCGGGGAGCTTAAGAGCCTGATGAAGAAGTACCTCTCGCTCGTCGTCGTACTTTCAGTCACCATTGTGACTCTGAGTACTTCGACGAGCGTGCAGGCATCAGGGAATCTCTATCGCTACTGGTCATATTGGAATAGCCAAGATTCCATTTCCTGGACCTACTCAAATCAAGGCGCCACTCGCATTCCCGCGGACGGAAGTGTCGAAGGGTGGTACTTCTCGGTAACGAATACGAGCCCACAAGCGGCAGAAGCAATCACCATTAGGGCAAATTTTCCCGAATACTGCAAAGAAACTAAAGCCGTGGGTGGAATGAAGCGCGTAGCCGTCGTACTTGATTTTGGGAAAGAGAGCTACGCACCCGCCGGTCAATCCCCCGCAAAGCCAATCGTGGATTGCGCCCTCGTACCGGAGAGTGCGAATGGATATGACGTACTCAATAAGGTCGCCAATATCCGCACGGACTCCGTGGGCTTCATCTGCGGGATCAACTCGTATCCGAAAGAGGGATGTGGCGAGAAATTCACACCTTCACCAGCGGAGAGTGGACCCAATTGGGGAATCCGGATTCTCAACTTTGGATTGAGCGTAATCTTGTTGTTGCTCGTCTACCGGAGAATCGCAGCCCGGCGAAGGGAACAATCCTGAGATGAAGCCTGCGACCGCGAGAAGGAGCACGCGTATCCATCCACTCGCATGGTGGGGTTGGGCAATCGCGCTCACCTTTGCTGCGTCCGCGGCCGCCAACACATGGACACTGGCGGCGATCACCGCTGGAGTAGTGGTCGTTTCGCTCACCTGTCGAAGTGATGGCCCCTGGCGCCATTCAATAAACTATGCGATTTATCTAGCCGTCACCCTGCTCGTCATTCGCCTCGTGATCGCAATTTTCTTTGGTGTCAATATTCCTGGGCACACAATCTTGACTCTGCCTAGCACTCACCTTCCCCAGTGGCTCTCCGGAATCAGCGTAGGCGGTCCGGTTACGTCCGAAAAAATCTTGCTCATCCTCCGCGAAGGAGCGAAGTTAGCCACGCTGGTGATCATCTTTGGCGCAGCTTCTTCGCTCACCCAACCGAAGGAATTGCTTAAAACACTCCCCCGAGCACTACACGAGGCTGGCGTCATCGTGGTGGTTTCCACAACTTTCTTGCCGCAGATCGTGGCGAGCATCAAGAGAATCAGGATGGCACAAAGATTGCGTGGAAGTCGTGGAAGTCGTGGGCTTTCACTTACTCGCGTACTCATTCCGGTCATCGAAGATGCATTGACTAAGTCACTAGACCTAGCGGCAGCCATGGAGAGCCGTGGCTACGGACAAACGCAGGATAAGTATGGACGGCGAGCTAGCGCCTTAATGCTGCTCCTTGGGTTACTCGGAATAGTTGCTGGCGTCTACCTCCTATTGATACCCACCTCATTTATCAACTTCCCATGGGCTGTGCTTGCGGTGGCTGCGGCGATCTCGATTATCGGCCTATGGCTCAGCGGCAAGAATTTGTGCCTCACCGTTTACCGACCGATCAAATGGAATATGGAAGCGATCGCACTGCCGATGCTTGGTGTGAGTGTGGCAGCCGCTGCAGGCACATTGCTGCACACCAATGGAGCATTGGTATTCATCCTGCTCCTTGTGTGTGCACCGGTCCTCTATCTAGGTCGTCAATCATGATTTCACTCACGAACACCTCGCTTCGCTATCAGGGGGATTCGGTATTTGCCGGTGTCAATCTAGAAATTTTGGCTGGAGAATTCGTCTTACTCATGGGAGCTACCGGCTCGGGCAAGTCCTCACTCTTGCGAGTCATGAATGGTCTCACTCCACATCTCACTGGCGGGGAACTCACTGGAGACGTACACGTCAACGACCGCTCAATCCGCCATCTCCGTCCACGAGACTTAGCTGAGTCAATCGGTTATATCGGCCAAGATCCCCTTGCTGGATTTGTTTCAGATCGTGTAGAGGACGAACTCGCCTTCACTATGGAGTCGCTGGGAATCTCACCCGAAGTAATGCGCAAACGCGTTGAAGAGACGCTGGACTTGCTCGGCCTCAATGCCTTGCGCGATCGATCTATGGCAACTCTTTCTGCAGGCGAACAACAACGCGTAGCAATCGGAGCAGCCTTAACAGCTCACCCCAAAATTTTGTTACTTGATGAACCCACCAGTGCTCTTGATCCCACTGCTGCCGATGAAGTGCTGGCACTACTCCAACGCCTCGTTCACGACGTGGGCATGACGATCATCATCGCCGAACATCGTCTTGAACGTGTGGTTCAGTACGTCGATCGCATTATTCATGTGCACGGAGATGGTCGCGTAACAATCAGTGACCCAATTACCGCGCTTCAAGAGAGCCAATTCGTACCGCCACTTATTGAACTAGCACGCCTGGAATCCTGGGATCCCCTTCCACTGACCATTCGAGATGCGCGACGGCTAGCAGAGACTCTTCGTGAGCGACTTGCGACTGCATCGCCACCAGTAAAACGCCACAACATCTTTTTGCCGGCTGACACGTTTGCCCTGTGCGACAGCATTACTGTCACTTACGGAAAACAGGTTGCGCTGCAAGATATCTCGCTCTCTTTTTCCCGCGGAACAATTTCTGCAGTGATGGGGCGAAATGGTGCAGGAAAGTCCACCCTGCTCGCTACTTTTGTGGGACTCAAGTCGCCCGATAGAGGTGCACTTACGTTAGGCGGCCATAAACCGAGTGAACTCTCCAGTCACTCGCTCTCGCGCTTGGTGGGCTTCGTACCCCAAGAGCCAGGCGATCTACTCTTCAGCGAATCAGTAACTGCAGAGTGCACGGCAAACGATAAAGACCGAGGACTCATTGCCGGCACCACTGGTAATTTGCTCAACATTATTACGCCCGAGATTGATCACCGCTTGCATCCCAGGGATCTGTCGGAAGGGCAACGACTCGCTTTAGCACTCGCCGTAGTAGCGGCAGCAAAGCCACCACTTCTGCTACTCGATGAACCCACCCGCGGTTTGGATTACCAAGCCAAAGCTCGCCTGGGAAACATTTTGCGGAAATTAGCGAATGAAGGTCATGCCATCGTGTTAGCAACCCATGACGTCGAACTTGTTGCTGAGATTGCGGATCGCGTGATGGTTCTGGCAGAGGGTGAACTCGTGGCTGATGGCGATACTGACGAAGTTCTCACCGCATCTCCAGCTTTTGCCCCACAGATTCAAAAGATTTTAGCCCCGAGTAAATTCATGACAGTGCGCGACGTCGCTCACGCAGAACAGCCATTGGCGTGAAGCGAAACAGCTTGGCACTTCTGCTAGTTGGCGTTATCGGCGCGGGCGCCTTCACTTGGCCATTATTTATCGCTTCATCCAGTCAGATTCAAAATAGTGGGCACTGGCTCTTCCTAGTTTTACTGCCTTTAGTTCTTGCGGTCGGAATATCAGCGATCACACATGACCGCATCGACGTACGCGCAGTTGCACTCCTTGGAGTCCTTATCGCTTTTGCCACCGCCCTCAGGACTGTCGGGGCTGGACAGGCGGGTATCGAACCCATCTGGTTGCCAATCATTCTGGGTGCACGCGTTTTCGGCCGAGAATTTGCTTTCCTCTTAGGCACTCTCTCACTCTTTACCTCCGCACTTATTACCGGTGGCGTGGGACCTTGGTTGCCTTATCAGATGCTGGCCGCCGCCGCGGTAGCTCTGGGCGCGGCCTCTCTTCCTAAGTGCAGGGGCAGAGTAGAAAATTTCGTGCTAGCCGGATACGCAATAGTCGCCTCACTCGCTTATGGATTGTTGATGGATCTGCAATTCTGGCCGTGGCTGGGTGGCGATACCTCTATCGCATATGTCGCCGGTGGCTCTCTCGCTGAAAACGCACGTCACTTCTTGGTCTTTCATGTCACTACCGGATTGGCTTGGGATATATCTCGGGCGATATTTACCGCATCCCTCATTCTCACTTTGGGGACACCTATCATGCGCGCCCTGCAGCGAGTGAATCGTCGTGCAGCCTTTAGCACTAGCGAACGTGACTCTCAACGAGTGGAAATTTCGTAACAACCACATCGCTCACGCGCCCTCGTACATCTAGTGAGAGATGATCGCCCACCGCAAAGCCTGCATCGACGAGTGCTAATCCGATTCCGATCTTAAGTGTCGGAGAAAATGTTCCGCTTGTAAGCACTCCTACTATTTCGCCACTTGAATTTTTGAGCTCCATGCCTGCCCGTGGAATTCCTCGATCCAGCGATGTGATGGCCCTGAGAACGCGCTTCGCACCAGCTTCACGTTGCGCAAGTAGCGCAGTACGCCCCCAAAAGTTCTCTTTCTTCCAACCCACAGCCCAATTTGCACTTGCCTGTACCGGAGAAATATCAAGAGATAGTTCGTGTCCATGTAACGGGTAACCCATTTCAGTGCGCAAGGTATCGCGAGCGCCTAAGCCACAGGCTCGTCCGCCGAACTTGGCTGCACTTTCGCTGAGAGAGTTCCATAAAGTTAAGGCGCCATCAGATGCTGGCAGGAGTTCAAATCCATATTCGCCGGTGTACCCCGTACGGCAGACAATCAAAGGGATCGATTCACCGCTGGGAGCACTCCACGTCGTATCCACAAATGCCATGTACTCAAGTTCATACGGGAGATCGAGATCTTTCATGACATCAACAGCCCGTGGACCCTGCACTGCAATGACTGCAAAATCTCGGTGTTGATTAGTGACGGTGATTCCCGCAGGCGCCGCAGCCTCAAGTCGACGAACAACTTCAGTGGTATTGGAGGCATTGGGAATCAAAAAGATTTCTTCGTCACTGCGCAGATACTGGATGAGGTCATCGACTACGCCGCCACTCTCATCGCAGCAGAGTGTGTACTGCGCCTCGCCGGCAGAGATGCGATCTAAATCATTGGTAAAGCAGGAATTAATAAACGCTCGCGCGCCAATTCCGGCTACCAGGGCTTTACCTAAGTGCGAGACATCGAAGAGTCCCACCGCACTTCGCACTGCCTGATGTTCAGCGAGCACGCCGCCGCCAATGGCAGCTGGGTACTCAATAGGCATCTCCCAGCCACCAAAATCGGCCATCTTTGCGCCGAGGGCGAGGTGCACTGCATGCAAGGGTGAGTGGAGGAGTGGAAGGGGTGATTCGCTCATGAGTTCCAGCCTAGAGGGTTGTCGGGTTAGGCTCTCCTTATGACAACGATCTCTCTTGCACCTAAAGGTTCTCTTGCCGGCTCAGGAAGTAGCCAGGCCCTTGTTATCGGTCTAGCTCAGAGCGAAAAGGGTCTCGTTCTTGAGACGGGCACCGCTCAGATCGATGAGGCCGATCTCCTGGAAGCCCTCCACGATCTTGGCGCCACCGGCAAGAGCGATGAAGTCATCAAGTTGCCTGGCACCACTTCTAAGTTGCTCGTTATTACTGGTCTCGGAAAGCAGCATGCCCGCGGTGACTATCCGCACGAAGTCTTGCGCCGCGCCGCCGGAGCAGCCGCCCGCACACTTGCAGGCATTGAAAGCGCCGCCTTTGCGCTGCCCTGCGCCAAATTATCGGCGGTTGCCGCGATCGCCGAAGGAGCGCTCCTCGGTGCATACACCTTCGATGAATTCCGCGGATCCACAAAGAAAGATCGTCAAGGCCCACTCGCATCAGTGACGATCCTTTCCCCACTTGCCGGCACCGCCCCGGCGCGCAAAGTAATTGCTCGCGCGAGTGCCATCGCCGATGCCGTCCACCTCACTCGCAACTTAATCAATATGCCTCCGAGCTTTCTCACACCCATCTCGTTTGTTGATCACATCCGCCCACTTGCAAAGAGTGCTGGCGTAAAAGTGGAAGTCCTTGACGAGGCTGCGCTACGCAAAGGTGGGTATGGCGGCATCATCGGTGTCGGGCAAGGAAGTGCCAATCCCCCGCGACTCCTCCGCCTCACCTACACACCTATACGATCGAAGGCGCACCATGCCTATATCGGCAAAGGCATCACATTCGATACTGGTGGAATTGCATTGAAGCCTGCCGCTGGCATGGAGGCGATGAAATCCGACATGAGTGGTGCTGCTGCTGTCTGTGCAGCGATCATTGCGATCGCTCAACTCCAACTCCCCATCACTATTGACGCATGGGCCGCACTTGCCGAGAACATGCCCAGCGACACTGCCACACGTCCAAGTGATGTCCTCACCACATACGGTGGCCGCACAGTTGAAGTTCTTAATCCCGACGCTGAAGGCCGCCTGGTGCTCGCTGATGCCATGATGCGCGCCCAAGAACTTGGCAACAAGGGAAGCAAGCGGCTCGATGCGATGGTAGACGTGGCCACACTTACGGGCGCCCAAGAAGTCGCCCTCGGAAAGCGCACCAGTGCGATCATGGGTAACGATGAAGCGCTGACCGAGGCTTTCTTGGCAGCTGCAGAGGAGGCGGGCGAGTCCTTCTGGCCGATGCCGCTCCCGCAGGAGCTGCGCGCCTCTCTCGACTCTCCCATCGCCGATATTGCCAATATCGGCGATCGCTTCGGCGGCATGCTCACCGCAGGCCTCTTCCTCCAGGAGTTCGTGCAGGAAGACCAGCCCTGGGCCCACCTGGATATCGCAGGTCCTGCCTTCAATACAGCCGCCCCACACGGCTACACCCCGGTGGGCGGGACGGGTGTGGCCGTTCGCACCCTCATTCGACTGGCGGAAGCGTCTAGCGGTCGTTGAAATAGGTGGCAGGATTACCTCAGTAGGTGTTGAGCGAGAGATCTGGGAGCAACGTGTGGCCGAGCAATTTGATGTTGTCATCTTGGGTGGCGGCAGTGGTGGGTACGCCTGCGCTCTGCGTTCAGCCCAACTCGGCATGAATGTGGTCCTCATCGAAAAGGACCTCCTGGGCGGAACTTGCTTACACCGCGGCTGCATCCCCACCAAGGCGCTTCTTCACTCCGCAGAGATTGCAGACAATACTCGCGAGGCCGCGCACTTCGGCGTCAATGCAGAGTTCCACTCCATCGACATGCTTGGTGTGAATGCCTACAAAGATGGTGTCATCAATAAACTTCATAAAGGTTTGCAAGGACTCGTCAAGAGCCGAAACATCACTTACGTTGAAGGCGCCGGAAAACTGGTCGCGAAAGACACTGTTGAAGTAAATGGGGTGCAGTACACCGGCAAGAATATAGTGCTCGCTACTGGCTCAGTTCCCAAATCATTGCCTGGTCTTGAGATCGATGGTAAGCGAGTGGTCACGAGTGATCACGCGGTGAAGATGGAATCAGTACCAAGTAGCGTCATCATTCTTGGCGGAGGCGTCATCGGTTGTGAATTCGCCAGCGTATGGAAGTCATTTGGCGCAGACGTCACTATTGTCGAAGCTCTCCCACACCTTGTTCCTGCTGAAGATGAATCAAGCAGCAAATTGCTCGAGCGCGCTTTCCGTAAGCGTGGCATCAACTTCGAAATCGGCGTGAAGTTCGCCAGCCATAAGGTCAGCGCCGATAACGTCGTCGTCACTTTGGAAAATGGCAAGGAAATCACTGCAGACCTACTCCTCGTGGCTGTGGGCCGCGGTCCCGTCTCGCAAAACCTTGGATACGAAGAAGTAGGCATCGCCATGGATCGTGGATACGTGTTAGCTGACGAGAAATGTAAAACTAATATTGCTGGAATCTTTGCAGTAGGCGATCTCATCCCCACTTTGCAGCTTGCCCACGTCGGTTTCGGTGAAGGCATCCTCGTGGCCGAAGAAATTGCCGGCCTCAAGCCACGCCCCATCAACTATGCAGGCGTTCCTCGAGTCACTTACTCGGAGCCAGAAGTTGCTTCGGTGGGTCTCACCACTGCACAAGCAAAGGCGGCTGGCCACGATGTCGTAGAAATTAATTACGATCTTGCCGGAAATGGAAAGGCACAGATCTTGCGCACCTCTGGTTCCATTAAATTGGTTGGTCAAAAGAATGGCCCTGTTCTCGGCGTACATATGGTGGGCTCTCGTGTAGGCGAACTCCTCGCCGAGGCGCAACTCATTTTCAATTGGGAAGCCGAAGCAATTGATGTGGCCTCTCTTATCCATGCTCACCCCACCCTCTCCGAAGCGGTCGGCGAAGCCCACATGGCTCTTGCTGGTAAACCACTTCACGCCCACGGTTAAGCAATAAGGAGAAATACATGTCTTATTCAGTCGTGATGCCAGCACTTGGCGAGAGCGTGACCGAGGGAACCGTAACGCGCTGGCTCAAACAAGAAGGCGAGTCCATCGCGGTCGATGAACCATTACTTGAAGTCTCGACCGACAAAGTAGATACCGAAATCCCATCACCTGTTGCTGGCGTCTTAAAGAAGATCGTCGTAGCAATCGATCAAACCGTCGGTGTCGGCGTCGAATTGGCAATCATTGAAGACGGCAGTGCTGCAGCTCTTGTTGTTGCAGCACCCGTTGCAGCTCCTGTTGTTGCAGCTCCTGTTGTTGCAGCTCCTGTTGTTGCCGCACCCGTTGCAGCTCCTGTGGCAGCACCCATTGCAGCTCCTGTTGCAGCACCCGTTGCGGTCCGCCCAGCTGTAGTTCCACCAAATACTGTGGGCCCAGAGACGCCGATCACCATGCCAGCGCTCGGCGAAAGTGTGACCGAAGGTACCGTGACTCGTTGGCTCAAGAACGTGGGCGAAACTGTCGCCATAGATGAGGCACTACTTGAAGTTTCCACAGACAAAGTTGATACCGAAATCCCTTCCCCAGTAGCTGGCACTTTGCTTTCCATCGTGGTTCAGGTAGATCAGACAGTTCCGGTAGGTGCGACGCTGGCAACTATTGGCGTCGGAGGAGCAGTGGCTGCACCAGCACCCGTGGCTGCACCAGCACCCGTGGCTGCACCAGCACCCGTGGCTGCACCAGCA
>JBAXIG010000045.1:0-13980 GCA_037138535.1 Actinomycetes bacterium | reverse complement strand
GATACTCTGATTAATGGGTATATAAGCCCTATACTGGGCAAAAAGGATTTTCCCTACTAAAAAAATAAACTTGTGAGCAAATTAGTGTCGCGCAAGATTGACGGGCGCGAATGGCGCGCGAGATGATTCGCCCACCGTTGGTACACCTCCGACCAACACCTGGACAGACAAGGGAGTCTTAATGAAGTTCTCTAAAAGTCTTGGCGCGGTACTCGTCACTGCTGCACTCTTTGTAGCTGGCTGTACCTCGACAAGTAGCTCTTCAGAGTCTGCAGCCCCTGCAGCAGCTGCTGCATGCGATGCGCCAATCTTGATTGGTGCCGCAATGGCTCAGACCGGATTTATGTCACCATTCGATGCTCCTGCTCTTACCACTGCGCAGATTGCAGTCGACAAGATCAATGCCGCTGGTGGCGTCAATGGTTGCCAACTGACTCTCGAGGCAGTGGACACCGAGACCAACCCTGACAAGGGACAACAAATCGCAACTGACTTCATCGCAAAGGGCGCAAAGCTTCTTCTCGTTACTTGTGATGCTGACATCAACGCCAAGTCTGCACAGGTCGCTAACACCGCAGGTGTTCTCGTCATTGCTCCTTGCGTTGGTTCAACTGCAATGGGCCCAGACAATGGCCTCCCACTCGGCTTCTCGCTTGGTTCTGCCGTTCCTGGCGAATCTGCGATCATGGCTGAGTATGCCTTCGAGAAGCTCGGCAAGACTGCGACTCTCTTCAAGGATATGTCGATCGCTTACACCACCAGCCAATGCGATGCTTTCGAAGCTCGCTTCAAGGAACTCGGTGGAACTGTGAAGTCTGTGCAGCAATTCAGCCAGACCCAAGCGGGCAAGCTCGACAAGCCAGTAACCGCACAGGTTGCTAACGCAAAGAAGGACGGCGCTGCCGTTATTGCACTCTGCTCATACCCAGGTGGCGGCGCTGAAGCGCAAGCCGCTATCCGTGGTGCTGGCTTGAATACGCCAATCATCTCGGGCTTCGGCATGGATGGTGCCTTCTGGCGTGCAGCAGATTCGAAGCTCAACGATTACTACGTCGTTACCTACGCATCTGTCTGGGGCGATGATCCGAATCCAAAGGTCACCGATCTCCTCGCCGCTTTCCAAACCAAGACTGGTGGCCCAGCTGGCACAAGCGGTCTCATCACTGGTGCATCTTCAATTGAAGCATTCGCGCTCGCCGCAACGCGCGCCGCAAGCTTCGATGGCAAGGCACTTGCTGGCGAGATGGAGAAGTTCATGAACGAAGACCTCACTGCAGGTCCGACTTCATTTGATGCAAAGCTCCACGTGAACGTCTCACGCCCAATGGCCGTGTTGAAGATCACTGATGGTAAGGATGCATTCGTGGAATACCGTGCGGCCGTAAAGCCCACCTTTCCCACAAAGTAAATAGATCGAAGTAAACGCGAGGTGCGCGGGAAACCGCGCACCTCGCGTTTATTATGAGGGTAGAAATTCTGAGAATTTTATGAATGAAAAGTATGTGAAAAGGAGTACCCGTGAATCGAGCGTTCGAAGCTGCTGAAATTAGCAAGTCATTCGGTGCTCTTCAGGTGCTCGACAATGTTTCCATCACTGTGAACGCCGGTGAATCAGTAGGTTTGCTGGGACCTAACGGCGCAGGCAAGTCGACTTTGATCAATATTATTGCGGGATATGAAAAACAAGATGCTGGTCTCGTCACATTGGATGGCACGCCACTCGATGAACATGCGCCACATGTGCGGGCGCACATGGGCGTCGCGCGCACATTTCAAGCCGGGCGTCTCTTCCCACAATTAACTGTCGCAGAGAACGTGGCCCTT
Organism: Actinomycetes bacterium; assembly: GCA_037138535.1. Classification (GTDB taxonomy): domain Bacteria; phylum Actinomycetota; class Actinomycetes; order Nanopelagicales; family Nanopelagicaceae. The sequence continues at coordinate 12,156 of JBAXIG010000045.1, read as the reverse complement.
GGAGCACTTGGTTTGGGCCTTTCAGGAAAGATCGCCCGCCAACGCAGTGAATACGTTCTTGAAGTGCTGGGAATCACTGATCTTGAAGGCATCCTGGCGGGTGGGCTCTCTCACGGGTCGGCTCGCCTAGTTGGATTAGCGCGCGCACTCGCTGCGCAACCCAAGTATTTAATTATGGATGAACCAGCCGCTGGGTTAAATGAACACGAAGTACCCGCGCTCCTTGCTGCGCTCTCAAAAGTTCGCGAAGAGACTGGATGCGGAATGCTCCTTGTGGAGCACAACGTCGGTTTGGTAGCTCAAGCGTGCTCCCGGGTGGTGGTGCTGGCTGCTGGATCTATGATTTTTGATGGCGACCCACAAGCGGCCCTTAATGACGAAGGCGTGAAGAGCGCGTATCTCGGAGATGCAGCATTTGGAGGTGGCCACTGATGACGCTCCTTGAAGTGCGGGACTTGCGTGCTGGCTACGGAAAAGTTGATGTGCTCTTTGGGGTCTCCCTGACGGCGAGCAAGGGCGAACTCATCGGAATCGTCGGCCCAAACGGGGCTGGCAAATCTACGCTCTTCGGTGCCATCGTTGGCACGGTGGGCCTTCGCGGTGGATCAGTATTTCTCGATGGTGAAGATATTTCTGGCAAACGGCCCGAAGATATTGTCCGCCGCGGTCTCTCACTTGTTCCGGAAGGGCGTCAAATCTTTAGTGGGCTCTCTGTCATTGAAAACCTTACTCTTGGTCTTACGGGTCGACGTGACAAAAATGGAGAGAAGGGTGCCTTAGATCGCGTGCACGATCTCTTCCCCGTACTTACCACACACCGCGATCACCAAGCCGGCATGCTCAGCGGTGGACAGCAACAACAACTCGCTATCGCGCGTGCACTGGTAGCTGATCCACGAGTGCTCTTGCTTGACGAACCGAGCCTTGGTCTCTCGCCTACCGTCGTAAAAGACGTATTCGATCGGTTGATCGCGATTGCTGAATCAGGAACTGCAGTAGTAATCGTGGAACAACGCGCACACTTGGTCACCCGTCTCGCTGAGCGGACTCATGTGCTTCGAGCCGGCAAGGTACAAGCTACTTTGACGAAAGAAGATGCGGCTGATGAAGCCAAGCTCACAGCCGCCTACTTCGGAAGTTCGGGGGAGTAGATGATTCAAGCAATTTTGGACGCAGTGAGCTTGGGTGGAGTCTACGCACTCGCCGCGCTCGGCCTTGGTTTGGTCTTTGGTGTCATGCGCTTAGTCAACTTTGCCCACGCGGAATTAATTACCGTCGCGTCGTACACATTGGTGATGACTCATCAGTTTCCTTTGGTGGTCAGCATCGTCCTGTCGGTCGTGGTGGCTTCCTTGATGGCCCTTATTATGGAATTGGTTGCTTATCGCCGGTTACGTGGATCAAATCCGGCAACGATGCTCATTGTCTCTTTCGGTGTGAGTGTGTTGTTACAAAAGGTGTATGAACTTGTCTTCGGCGCACTACCTCGCTCGGCTTCAGTGGCTACTGGACTGACAGGCGCTTTTACCGTGGGTGGCGTATCAATCACCACTGCCAGCGTGGTCACGATCGTATTAGCAGTAGTCATTCTCTTGGCGATGGGATACTTGATAGAGCGCACCAAGCTCGGATTGCAATTGCGGGCGGCGGCCAGCGACTTCCAAACCGCAAGGTTGCTGGGGGTACGTTCAAATCGGTTGATTGCCTCGGCTTTTGTCATTAGCGGTGCACTTGCTGCGGTGGTGGCTTTCGTGAATGTGGTAGGAAATCCGCAAGTCGACCCGCGCTTTGGTCTCGATATCACCATCCTCGCACTCGTAGGGATCGTGGTCGGTGGCATGAATAGTCTTCGAGGCTCCGCACTCGGAGGCTTTATCGTCGGTGCGGTGCTCTCACTTCTCAATGTGATTCTTGGTAACGGTCGGGTCTATGCCTACTCGTGGATGTTTGTAATTGTCATTGTGATCTTGCTTGTTCGACCCGGTGGCATCTTAAGCAAGTTCGCCACGAAGGAGCGTGTCTGATGACTACCCGCCTTCGCCTTCAAGAACTTCTTGGTCCTATATTGATTGTCATAGCTTTTTCATATGTAGTCGGTTTGCAATCAGCACAGGGCCTACTTATTGTGCAGAGCACTTTGGCGCTCTTCGTTATGGTGCTAGCGCTTCATGTTTTCGTAGGTAATTCGGGCGTGCTCTCATTTGGACATGGAGCCTTTGCCATGTTTGGTGCTTTTGCCTCAGGCATCGTGACGACGCCGAGTAACATCAAAGAAAACTCTCTCCAGCTTCAGCACCTCTATCCCTTCCTGGTAAATCTTAATCTGGGGATTTATCCAAGCTTCGTGCTTGCTATCGCAGCTGGTGCGCTGGTGGCCGGTCTATCAGGGCTGCTCCTCATGCGCCTCAATGGTTTGGCTGCTGGTATCGCGACTTTTGCACTTCTAGGAGTCGCCTACAACATCTTTTTCTATAACAACAGAATCGGACCTGGTTCACAGGCGCTACTTGCGCTACCGCCTTTTCAATTCATTGAAGAGCCAGTTGTCTTAACGGTGATCGTGATGCTCGCGGTTTATCTCTTTGGAATCTCGCGTGCAGGTCGCACTTTGCGCGCTACCCGCGAGGATCCACTCGCTGCTCCGGCACTCGGGATTAGCATCATGCGAGTTCGATGGATTGCTTTCACGCTCTCTGGCGCGATTGCTGGGCTCGGGGGAGCGATGTTCGCGCACGTAGCTGGCACCGTTCAAGTTCAGGATTACTACTTGCCGTACACCTTCATGACACTTTCGATGTTGATCATCGGCGGCGGTGCGAGTTTGTGGGGCGCTACCGTGGGCACGCTTTTGGTTACCGGCATCGGTCAAATTTTATTGATGATGGAGCAGCAGAAACCAATTCTTGGAATCGTTGTTCATATTCCCAATGGTACCCGCGCCATCGTCATTGCGCTCTCGCTAGTGGTGATGCTTCTCTGGCGCTCTGAAGGTGTAACTCAGGGGCGCGAATTCAAAATAGGAATGCCCAAACTCAGGAAATAGTTATTATCCCTTGAGGGATTCTTCAAGTTGGCGTTGATGCGCTTCGATATGGCCCGTAGCGAGTGCAACTGCCGCATGCAGCTGGAACTCTCCACGTTCGCTATGAGTTCCTTTGCGGTTCCAAGCGTCGGTATCAAGTGATTCGAGTAGGTCTGCAGATGCTCGGCGGGCACCCTCAATCAACGCAAGAGAGGCAGATGCACTTCTCGCTGCATAGTTGAGGCGAGCGGGGAATACCTCTTCATCGAATGGTTCGATGGTGGGATTCTCTTCGCTCAAGATGCGCATGAAGCGCGTAGTGAAGAATGCTTCAGCATCGGCCATGTGATGAACAATGTAAGCGGGTGACCACTCACCATTTGCAGGAGCGGAAGCCATTTGTGAATCGGAGAGACTGTTAGCAAGGGCCACAAAGTTCTCTCCCGATATGCGATACGCGTCAGCGATTTCTTTACTCATACCCTCAGCCTGCCATAAATCTGCCACCGTTGACGTCTAAGACGACACCGGTGATGTAGGAGGACTCATCGCTGGCCAGGAAGAGCACCGGATCAACGCACTCTTGAATGCTTGGCATGCGCCCCAGGGGAATGGAATCAATCACTTCCCGGCGGTCTGCTTCCGGGAGTGCATCGAACATTCCCTGAAGGCGATCTGTCAGGAAGAGGCCAGGCGCGATTGCGTTGACGCGAATATTTTCGCCGCCTACTTCTTTAGCAAGGCGGCGAGTGAGACCGAGCAATCCCGCTTTTGCCGCGGCGTAGGGCACTCCGGTGACTGGACTAGCACTTCGCCCACCAATGGAAGAGAAAGTAACGATAGAACCTTGTCCGGCTTGGCGCATAAAGGGAAGTACTGCACGTGCGCAGTGGAAGGTGCCTTTGATATTTACGTCGAGTACGAGATCGAGGTCCTCTTCGGAAATATCGTCGAGATCGCGCGGGGTGCCAAGTGATCCGCCGGCAGCAGCGATGAGGGTATCGATCGGACCTAGTTCGGCGGCCAGTGATTCAACCGCACTCGCCACAGCCTTCGCGTCGCGGACATCAACGGTTCGGCCGGCGGCCTTGAAACCGAGGGAGTGGAGATGGGCAACTGCTTCATCTACTCCTGTGACATCGAGGATGGCTACCGCAGCGCCGGCCTCTGCCGCTCCCAGGGCAATAGCGCCTCCTAGGCCGCCTGCCCCACCAGTCACCAGGGCTACCCGTCCGGCTAACTTCATCATCTCTCCTGCCTCAAAGCGCTCCGATAAACCTAATTTTAAGTGTGGCACACCCAGTGCTTCTGTCGTAGGGTTGGCGATAGTCAATTTCCCGCTATGACCCGCTTCTCCTAGGAAGGATTCTACGCCATGAGGATTGCCGTGATCGGGGCTGGCCCCGGAGGCCTCTACTTCGCCAGCTTGCTCAAACAAGTGGAGCCCCACCACGAGATCACCATCTGGGAGCGTAATAAGCCGCTCGATACCTTCGGCTTTGGCGTGGTCTTCAGTGATCAAACCCTCTCTGGGATCAGGCTCTCCGATCCAGCGATTCATGAGGAGATGGCCAAGAAGTTCGCTTACTGGGATGACATCGATATTCACTTCAAGGGAGAAGTCATTACCAGTGGAGGCCATGGATTCGCCGCGATGAGCCGGACAGATCTGCTAGAAATTTTGCAACGTCGCGCCATCGCTCATGGAGTCAATGTGCTCTTCGAGAGTGAAGCTCCTCCGGTAGAGCAACTAATGGCTGAATACGATTTAGTACTTTCTAGCGATGGTATCAATAGCGGTATTCGTGAAAAATTTTCGGAGAAATTTCGGACTTCGACCGACTGGCGCGAATGCAAATTCATCTGGCTCGGAACTTCTGAGGTGTACGAAGCATTTAAGTTCTTTATTGTTGAAACTCCGTGGGGCGTGATGCAGGCGCACGCATATCCGATGGATGATCAGAAAAGTACTTTTATTGTAGAGATGCACGAAGATATTTGGCGAAATGCAGGGTTCGAAGCATTCCACGAGGAAGCAGCACACTTCCCGATCGGGCAGAGCGATGATAAGTCGATCGAGCTGTGTGAAAAGATTTTCGCGGAATACCTCGGTGGGAAGCCGGCGCTACGGAACAACAGTAGGTGGCGTAATTTTGCAGCGATCAGAAACGAAACGTGGGTACATGAGAACTTAGTCATTATGGGTGATTCCGCGGCGACGGCGCACTTTGCTATTGGTTCGGGCACCAAGCTCGCCATGGAAGGCGCAATTTCACTCGCTGCTTGCATTCTTGAAAACGAAACGATTGCGGATGCGCTCACCGCATATGACAACGATCGTAGGCCGGTGGTGGAGAGCACCCAGCGCTCAGCGCAAGCTGCCCTTGAATGGTTTGAGGAAATCACTCAGTACATGAATCAAGAGCCATTGCAATTTGCCTTCAACATGATGACGCGCTCTCGCCGCATCACTTATGGCAACTTGGAATTGCGCGATCCCGAATTTATGAAGCGCGTGGAGGATGCCTACCTCGATATTCAGATTAAGAGTGGAAATGTGCCGGCAGGATCGAAGCAGAAAGTGCCCATGTTCCAGCCGCTAAAGTTGCGTGAACTTGAGATACCAAATCGTGTGGTGGTTTCTCCCATGGACATGTATTCCTCTGTCGACGGTATCCCTGGTGATTTCCATAAGGTGCATATGGGCTCACGTGCTCTTGGCGGCGCGGGGCTGGTCTTCACTGAAATGACGTGTGTCTCTCCCGAGGGTCGGATTACGCCAGCGTGTGCAGGGCTCTGGAATCACGAACAAGTGAGTGCCTGGAAAGAGATCGTCGACTTTGTACACACCACCCCTTCAAAGATTGCCATCCAAATTGGTCACTCGGGTCGCAAGGGATCTACGAAGGTGATGTGGGATGGAATCGATAAGGCGCTCGACTCAGGAAATTGGGAGATCATGGCGCCTTCACCCATTCCGTATCTCTCGGATGGACAAGTTCCGCGCGAGATGACGCGGGCAGATATGGATCTGGTACGCGATCAACACGTGGCTTCAGCGAAGCTCGCGATAGACGCCGGCTTTGACATGCTCGAACTGCACTGCGCGCACGGTTACTTACTCTCCGGTTTCATCTCGCCAGTGTCGAATAAGAGAACTGATGAATATGGCGGTTCTATCGAGAACCGTTTGCGATTCCCACTTGAAGTCTTTGATGCGGTTCGCGCAGTGTGGCCGGCAGATAAACCCATGAGTGTTCGTATTTCGGCCAGCGATTGGGTGCCAGACGGTTTAAGCGAAGAAGATTCCATCAAAATGGGTCAAGCATTTGCAGCTCACGGTGCTGATCTGATCGATGTCTCGTCAGGACAAACAACTCCAGATGCAAAGCCGATCTATGGCCGCACGTATCAAACTCCGTTTGCTGATCGCATCCGTCAGCTCGCCGGCGTCAAGACGATGGCGGTCGGCTCCATCAGTAGTTGGGACGATGTGAATACCATCTTGGCTGCTGGACGTGCTGATCTCTGTGCGCTGGGACGTCCGCACCTCTTTGACCCCAACTGGACGCTGCACGCCGCTGCAGACCAAGGTGTGCGTTTACGCTGGCCAAAGCAGTACGGCGCCGGCAGTCGCACACCACCTGCAGGTCGCACAGAGGATCCGAAACCACGTCTCACACTTGGTACGCACGAAGTTGTTGCTAAGCGACCGGCACGCTGGCGTCCACACGCAAAGTAAAGCCAATGCAGTGCGACTGGGTAGGCTGAGTAAATGGCCACTCAAATCAATACCTCTAAGATGTGGCTGTCGCTCTGGACGGTTTACCTCATCTGGGGTTCTACCTACTTAGCCATTGCTATCTCAGTAAAAACGATGCCCTCATTGGCTGCGATGGGGTTACGTTTCCTCGTAGCATCGCTCTTGCTCGCGCTCTGGATAGGTTTTAAACAAGGGTGGCACGAGCTGCGGATCACGAAACGTGAATTCTGGTCGACCGCGCTCCTTGGCGGAATGCTCCTTGGTATCGGAATCGGCACTGTCTCGTTAGCCGAGAGGCATGTACCTAGCGGGATTGTGGCGCTGATTATCGCTGCGATGCCTGTCTGGATATCGCTCTTCCGAGTTATCGCGGGGGATAGGCCGACGAAACTGAGTTGGAGTGGTATCGCTATTGGTTTCATCGGGGTGGGACTGCTGCTGCGACCCGGTCAATTAAAGACCCCCGAAGGCATCACCTCTCAACAGTTATTCTTTTGGATGCTCGCCGTACTTTTCGCTAACCTCGTATGGGCCTTAGGTACGTTCATGACTCCTCGATTCCAAACACCCAAGAATTCCTTGATGGTGACTACTGTCCAGATGTTTGCTGGTGGTGTGGCGCTCTTTACCGCTGGCATGATCCACGGAGATAGTCTTCGCCAGTTCTTTCACGCAAGTGCATTCTCCTGGTTTGGCTGGAGTTACCTTGTTGTAATCGGTTCGGTTATTGCTTACAGCGCCTATCTCTGGCTCGTGGGCAACGCCCCCGTTGCGTTGACGTCAACCTATGCGTATGTAAACCCTGTGATAGCGGTGATTCTGGGAGCTTTGGTGCTAAGTGAACCTATTTCACTTCCGATGATCATCGGCGCGAGCACTGTTATTCTGGGAGTTGTCTTGGTTATTACGGCAGAAAGCAAAGCAAAGAGCGCACGGCTTTAGGAGCGTTGATGGGATTTTATTTCCGTAGATCGCGAAAGATTCTACCGGGCGTACGCATGAACCTCTCCAAGAATGGAGTGGGTTTCTCGTTAGGTACTCGCGGCGCTCGATATTCGATATCGCCTACCGGGCGTAGAACTTCTTCTATCGGAATCCCCGGAACTGGACTCAGTTATCGCACTTATTCCGGTGCGGAAAAACGTGTCCCGCACGCGTCAGCTCGATCGAATCCTTCATCAGTTAGTGATTCTTCCTCTTTTGGATTGAGAGCGATCGCGTGGTGCCTCGTGCTTGCTCTCGGTATTTGGATCGTGACTGATTACCTTGCACCTGTTTCGAAACTTGGTAAAGGCGTGGACGTCATCATATTTTTGCTGCTTTTAACGTGCGCTGTTCCGCTTTACTTCACGAAGCCGGTGAAGAAGAACAAGAAGGAGCGCGCAATTGATGAGGAGAATGACTCTATAGAGGGGCTAAGGAAGGATTTATCTCAATCGATAGATATACAACAGAAAATTGATCATGTGCGCAATAAGCGCTACCCCGTAGATGGTGATTTTGGGCTCGCGCTAGAGGACGATGAAGTCGGATTCTATAAAGAAAGCGCTACATACTTCGATCCTAAGAAGCCTGAGGTTCTTGATGACAGTGGAACCGCCTGGGTAACTAGCGAGCGAATCGTTTTCGGGAGTATTGAGACCACGAAAGAGTGGAAATTTTCTAACATCACACAAATCATCGAATTAACCGATTCGGCCTTCAAGGTATTTGCGGTTACGAACCGACAACGAAATACCGGAATTCATGTTGATGGAGATGTGGCCGATTTTGATAACTATCTTCATTCTGCCTTGGCCGTTTTTAATCCTAGGTTTTCAAATGTGGATCTAGATAAAGTGATCGCTGAAAATGTTGCTGATCTGCAGCGGCAGATTGCCTCAAAGGAGAGCGCGCAACCTGGTTCCTGATTCCTCCGCAAGAGCGGCTTCACGAAGACGGCGAATGCGGGTGACCGGCTCCGGCGCAGTAAGAATTGTCGGCAGATGTTCCATGATCAAATCGAAGTTTGCCAACCCATTTGCGTGAGTCTCGCCGTAACCCTTCACGAGTGACTGCGTTTCTGCGACTTCGCAAGCAAGCGCGTAATTCTTACTTGCAAGATCCATCACTGTCGTGAGCCAAGCATCGATCAAGAGTTGTTCTTCATTAAATCGCAAAGAACGACGGCGGATAGGGCGCAGACGGCTGAGAATGTAGAGCGTTGTATAGCCAAAAGCCGAAGTGGTATTGACCTTTATTCCATTACCGGTCACTCGATTAATCAATGCATTAACGGGCTTTGAGCGAAGTACCCACTTGCCGAGTGCGGTGGGCAAGGTGTCGGCAATTTCCTGGACCTGTGGGTGGAGGAATTCCATGATGCCCACAACTTGCTCATTCTTGGCGCGCGCTTCTTTATGAATACGATCGAAGCGTCTTGCTCGTACCTTGATAGCCGCTACCCGAATGGTATCTTCGTATGTCATCCAGAGAGCGGTGTAACGAGCGGCTTCTTTAGTGAGTCGGAATGAACCATCTCCGTGCGCAAGATCCAAGGCATATACAGATGCCACACGGGAAAGGAATTCGTCTGCGTATTGCACGTCTTGGTATTCAGTAGCGCGCTTAATGCCATGAACGAGGGTGGCGCGCACGGATGCGGGATAGGTATTTTGGATGTGCGCTGCCTGCATAGAGAGGCGCGCTCCCACTGCAGCAATGGGGTCTGCGGCGATGGCAGCATCTGTGGTTGCTTTCGTATCTTCAACCGAGACGGGCCTCATGCCGATTTGAATCGGGACTCCAGTTGATGCCGGTTTGAGGGCGCGCTCGGCATACTCAAACCCGCGAGCAAAAGCGTTGAGGCTGGTAGTGACGCCTACTCCGGCTCGCTCGATAGCGGATTCAAAATCTTTTCGAGAGAAAGGCAGGCGGCCAGTTCCAGCGAGTGCACCGAAGAGTACGGAGCTAATAACGCTGCCACTCTCATCGGCAATTTTAGAGAAGTCGCCACCAACGAACTTAGCAGCCGCTTTCATACAGTTTTCGATGATGGTGTCGGAGTCGACTCGGCCATCGCCAAGTGCTGTCTTCTCCATCATGCTGTACACCCGATGGGTTGAAGCGATGAGTGTGGTGTTCTTCGGTGTTACCAGCCCACGAACAATTGAACGTCCGGCTTCCATGAGTTCAGATGCCAGCACGATATCTACTTCGCCCGGTGTGGGCATGGTGCTCAAGATGGGTTCGCCGCCACCTGCCGCGCGGGGGAAGAGTTCTACGTAATAGATAGTGGCACCAGTACGTTGCGCGACGCCCGGTACCGATGTTGTTTGTGCCCAATAGCCGGAGTGTTCGCCCAGACTGACCATCCAGTCGGCGAGCACGCCGCCACCTTCGCCGCCCATGGCAAGAATCGCCATGGTGATGGCGCGGGTTGGTGTTGCTTGAGTCATTAGGCAGAGACCAATTCTGCAGTACTCGCTTCTGGCTCGATTCCTGCGTAGCGCTTTTCGATTCCGCTTTGCAAACGTGAGATATATGCATTACGAAGTGACGTCATGAATCGGTCCCACGCCGTTGGATTACTTATAACTTGGGTGCGATAAAAAGATGGACAGAGCGCAGCTGCGTGTGCGTTTTCGCCGCAGAGGCCGCAACCCACACAACTCGAAAGCACTGTGGCAATCGGCTCTTTACGAAGAGGATCTGGGTTAGCCGTAATCGAAAGACTCGGGCATCCAGAGATGCGGATGCAAGAGTGATCACCGGTGCACGTTTCTGGATCGATTCCATAGCGCTCGCGCACGACGCGCTTGCCCTCTTTCTCTGCCTTAGCGGCGAGGGGGCGTTCACGCCTCGTGCGGTTAAGTGTGCACTCTGATTGCGCGACGATAACTTTCGGCCCCGGCTCCTTAGAGGTAAGTGCATCGATAAAGGTATCGCGCAGTTCATCAACTTTATAAGTATTGGTCACAGTCTTCGCCCACTTCACACCTACGCCCCGTACTGCGCGCTCAATGGGGTGTTTGGTGGATCGAAGGGGGTTGTCCGCAGCGGAGGAGAGGATGTCTTGTCCGCCAGTTGCCGCGCTGTATGCGTTATCTACTACGACAAGTACTTGATTACTATCGTTGAAGACTGCGTTGCCCACACCGCTGGTAAGACCGTTATGCCAGAAGCCGCCATCGCCCATGAACGCAAGGACTGGTTTTTCACTATTTGCATCTTGGAAGCCGGCCGCTCCTGCTGATCCGAGGCCGTATCCCATGGTGGTGGCGCCGATGTCAAAGGGCGGCAAGATGGAGAAGAGATGGCAACCGATGTCGGCACTGACGTGGTGTTTGCCGGTCTCGCGTTCAGCTAACTTCAGCGCCGAGAAGATCGGGCGCTCGGGGCACCCGGTACAGAACCCTGGTGGGCGCGTATGTACCTCTTCTGGCGTGAGCTTGATAGCCATTGGATGCTCGGGGGAGTCGGGTGGCAAGACGATGGCCGGAAGATCGTTCTCTTTGATCAGATCTGGCGCGTACATGCGCACAAATGAGAGCAAGCCCTTCGTGACAACGGTGGGGGTGTACTCGCCGGCCATCACGAGTACATCTTTTCCGTGCAATTTGGCGGTGGCATCAGCTTTGCGAAGGATTGAGTGGATGTTCTGTTCGATGTAATCCGGTTGGCCCTCTTCAAAGAGCAAGAGTGCGCGCTTATCTTTAGCGAATTCTTCAACTTCGTCGGCGACAATAGGGTAGGTAACGTTGAGTACGTAGACCGGAATTTCAGAATTGCCATAAATGTCTGCAAGACCAAGAAGTTGGAGTCCACGCATGACGGTGTTGTACAACCCGCCTTGTGTGATGATGCCAAAGTCTTTCTTACCGTTGGAAATCATTTCGTTTATTTTTCGATCCTTGATGAATTGGATCGCGGCTGGCATGCGTTGATTGATCTTCTCTTGCTCGTGCATGAAGGATGCCGGTGGTAAAACGATGCGGCTCACGTCGCGGCGAGGATTTTCCATCGCCTCTTTTCGCGTGAAGGTAGGGCGCTTATTCTCCTTGGTAATAAAGGATCCATGAAGATGGCAGGAGCGCAGACGAAGTTCCAGCATGACAGGCGTGTTTGAATATTCAGAGAGTTCAAAACCGTACTCAACCGAATCGACAATAGCGGTCAGGTTGGGGCGTGGGTCCAGGAGCCACATCTGTGACTTCATCGCGAAAGCGTGTGAACGTTCCTGCATGATGCTTGAACCCTCGCCGTAATCTTCACCGACGATGATCAATGCACCACCGGTCACACCTCCCGACGCAAGGTTCGCGAGTGCATCGGAGGCCACGTTGGTACCTACGGTGGATTTGAAAGTAATAGCGCCGCGGAGCGGATAGTT
>JBAXIG010000044.1:0-14025 GCA_037138535.1 Actinomycetes bacterium | reverse complement strand
TCATCAAGTGAAACTTTTCCGTCCAGGGCGATGATGCGACCATCCGAAGTTTTTACGAGGGGATTAACTTCCACCAAAGTGGCATCTTCAGATTGGAAAACTTTCCAGAGAGTTACCAACACATCGGCAACCTGGCCTTCAATGTCCGATGGGAACTTTGCTTGTTGCACGATAGAAAGTGCAAGAGCGCGATCAATTCCCTTGAGCGGGTCGATACCGACCATGGCAAGTAACTCTGGCGTTTCGTGTGCAACTTGTTCAATTTCAACTCCGCCGGCAGTAGATGCCATGACCAGATACTGACGTTGTGCCCGATCCACCAGAATTGAAACGTAATACTCCTCAGCAATGGAAGCTCCTTGGGCAATCATTACCCGGTTCACCGTATGACCCTTAATATCCATCCCAAGAATGATGGTGGCATGCTCGCGAACTTCATCAATTGTCTTGGCTACTTTGACGCCGCCGGCTTTGCCGCGGCCACCGACTTTCACCTGCGCCTTCACTACTACAACGCCACCGATTGCTTCCGCGGCCGAAACGGCCTCAGCTACCGTGGTAGCAACGCTACCTTTGAGCACTGGAACTCCGTGGCTTTCGAAGAGATCCCGGGCTTGGTATTCGTATAGATCCACGTTGCTCCTTCAGGGCTCCGTTAGAAAAGAAAAGCTTGGGTAATTATCTGTCTTTGAATCGCGTGGAACTCACAATCGTCAGGCTGGGATGTGTGAAGTAACCCACTCGACGATGGTGTCCATGGTGGTGCCAGGCGTAAAGACCGCCGAGACTCCCATTTCCTTTAGAAGGATAATGTCGGCATCCGGAATGATTCCGCCACCAAAAACCAGAATGTCGGTGGCCTCTCGCTCTTTCAACAGAGTCATCAAGCGCTCGAAGAGGGTGAGGTGGGCGCCCGAGAGAATCGAGAGTCCAATCATGTCGGCATCCTCTTGGATCGCAGTCTCCACAATTTGTTCCGGAGTTTGATGGAGACCCGTGTAGATCACTTCGATGCCAGCATCTCGCAAGGCGCGCGCGACCACTTTTGCTCCGCGATCGTGGCCGTCAAGCCCTGGCTTTGCTACTACAACACGACGCATATCAGACCCAAATTCCCATTGATCGTAACCACTTCACTGGATTGACTGGCACACCATATTTGCGGACTTCGAAGTGCAAGTGGGTACCAGTGACATTTCCAGTAGCGCCAACCGAACCGATACGTTGACCTACTTTGACTCGCTGACCCACATGAACACTAATCCGCGAAAGGTGTCCATACCAAGTCTGCACACCATTGGGATGACTGATGGCGATCTTGCGACCATAGGGACCATCCCAACCTGCGAAAACTACAACGCCACTTTCAGCAGCGCGAACTCGCGAACCATAAGGTGAAGCGAAATCTTGGCCCGTGTGACGCTTTGCCCATAAACGAGATTTGGCACCGAATGAAGCTGAAAGCCGGTAATTCAAAACTGGGCGAGTGAAGTTACGTGAAATCTTCGCAAGACGTGCGCGCTCACGAGCCGCGGCGATCTTCTTGGCTTTGGCGGCCGCAATCTTTTCCAGCCGCTTCTTCGCTTTGAGATCTCCAGTAAAAGAGATGGCGCCGGTCACAGGGTGGGCAACGAGAGATTGCGAAATGGCAGAGGTGGCCGTAGGAGTGGCTTCTAGCGCAATAGAGGAATCGGGAGTTGAAGTAGAAGAGACGACAAGAAAGGCAGCCACCGGGAGAGCCACACCGAGAGCAATCACCTTGCGAATGATTTTACGATTCAAAAACTTAATCTGCTGCGACATGTCACCCCCTGCGGGATCGAGCCTTTCGGCGTTCACGAGCGAAGACCTACCCCTCCACCCTGCCAAAGAGGGGGGCTAGGAGTCCAGCCGGCGAGCCATTATGAGAGTTTTTCCACAGGGGCATATCGCAAAAGCAGGCGCTTTGTCCCAAATGAACCGAAATCTATGGTCGCCTCTGCCTTCTCTCCGGCGCCCGCCATCGAGACCACCCGGCCGAGGCCAAAGGTGTCGTGGTTGACCCGGTCGCCTGCAGCGAGATCTACCACGGTGGCTGTGCGCTTCCCCGTGGGTAACGGTGGCGGCAGATCGCGTCCGGCTAAGCGATTGGGCGCCGAACGCGCTGTACTCAATGCACTCGATGCCGAGGCAACCTGTCGCCACTCGATGAGTTCCTCAGGAATTTCTTCAAGGAAGCGAGAAGGCGGATTGAAATTGGGTGAACCCCACGTAGAGCGAGCCGATGCGCGCGAAAGATAGAGATGTTCGCGAGCGCGCGTGAGGCCCACATAGGCCAAACGTCGTTCCTCTTCGATTTCACCGGGCTCCATCAAAGAGCGCGAGTGCGGGAAGATCCCCTCCTCCATGCCCGTGAGGAATACCACCGGAAATTCCAAACCTTTAGCCGTGTGAAGTGTCATCAAGGTAATCACGCCATCTTCGTTATCTGGAATCTCGTCGGCATCAGCTACGAGTGAGACTTGCTCCAAAAAGGCAAGTAGCGTCGGCCGGTCCACATCGGGGTCGGCATCAGTTTCAAAGTTGGCATCGAACTCGTGGGCCACGGCGACGAGTTCTTCTAAGTTCTCGATGCGCATCTCATCTTGCGGATCACTGCTGGCCGCTAATTCTTGAATAAGCCCCGACTGCTCGAGAACTGCTTGCGCGACTACTCCTGCGGTGAGTCCGCTCTCCACCAACGTGCGCAGCGCATGAATCATCGAAGTGAAGGAGTCGATGGTGGCGACGGCGCGCGCTGGAAGACCTGGCGCACTACTTGCCCGGCAGAGAGCTCTCCAGAACGAGGTCTGCTCCATCTGTGCCAACGCGTCGATGGATGCCAATGCTCGATCACCCAGACCACGTTTTGGCGTATTAATAATGCGGCGCAGCGAAACTTCATCATTGGGGTTATTCACTACCCGCAGATAAGCGAGAAGATCTTTTACTTCTTTGCGCTCATAAAAGCGCACTCCACCCACTACTTTGTAAGCGATTCCGCTCCGCATGAAGATTTCTTCAAAGACGCGGGATTGTGCATTAGTGCGATAAAAGAGCGCAATATCGCTTGGTTTCACAGAGCCATGACACATTTCAGCGATCTCTTTGGCCACAAACGATGCTTCATCGTGTTCGTTTTCGCCAACGTAGCCCACGATTGCCGAACCAGCGCCACTTTCTGACCAAAGGTTCTTTGGTTTGCGCTCGCTGTTCTTAGAGATCACCGAGTTCGCGGCAGAAAGAATATTTTGTGTTGATCGGTAGTTCTGTTCGAGGAGCACTGTGCGCGCCCGCGGGTAATCTTCCTCAAATTGCAAGATATTCCGAATAGTGGCACCGCGAAATGCGTAGATCGATTGATCAGCATCACCTACCACACAAAGCTCAGCGGGCGGAGTTGCGTCAGTATCACTTCCCACGAGTTGGCGAACTAACTCATACTGGGCGTGGTTAGTGTCTTGGTACTCGTCCACCAAAACATGCTTGAAGCGGTGGCGGTAACGGTCGCGTACTAATGGATTTGTTTGCAGAAGACGCACTGTGTTTGAAATGAGATCGTCGAAATCCATAGCATTGGCGCCTTCAAGACGTGCTTGGTAACGCTTATAAGCGTCGGCGCACATGCTCTCAATGTGATTAGTAGCTCGGCGCGCATACTCTTCCGGATCAATCAATTCATTCTTTGCAGCGCTCACCAAATTTGAAAACTGCCGGGGCGGATAGCGCTTCGGGTCCAAGTCGAGGTCCTTGCAGACCAGTGACATCAACTTCTGGCTATCTGATTGATCGTAAATTGAAAACGAAGAGGAAAATCCGGCGGCCGCCGCGTCTCCGCGAAGAATGCGTACGCAAGCAGAGTGGAAGGTGGAAACCCAGATGGAGCGGGCATTGCGCAGAGAGTGGGTGGGCAATAATTCATTGACCAGCTCCACCACGCGCTCGCGCATCTCACCAGCGGCCTTGTTAGTGAAGGTGATAGCCAAGATCTCGTGCGGTTGGGCAGCACCGGTGGCGAGTAGGTAAGAGATTCGCCTGGTGAGCACCCGAGTCTTTCCGGAACCAGCGCCGGCCACGATGAGCAGGGGCGAACCGGCATGCGTTACCGCGTCACGTTGCGCCGGGTTCAAACCGACGAGCAATTCTTCCCTCACGGAGCGCGAGCCTAGTCGCTCGCCTAGGATGTGCGGGTGAGCGAAGTGAGCAACGAGGGTATCGAGCGTGTCCTAGTAGTAACTGCGCATCCAGACGATGTGGATTTTGGCGCTGGTGGCACTCTGGCGGGCTGGATCGAATCTGGCATCCACGTCTCCTACTGCATCTGCACCAACGGTGATCAGGGTGGAAATGACGACGAAGTCCCTCGCAGTGAAATCCCGGGAATTCGCCAGAGTGAGCAACGCGCTGCCGGCAAAGTTCTCGGAGTCGAAGAGATTACTTTCCTCAACTACGTCGATGGGTGGTTGCAACCCACCATTGAGTTGCGTAAATCGATTGTGCGCGCGATTCGCATTGCGCGCCCTGACCGCATGATCATTCAATCTCCAGAACGCAATTGGGATCGCGTCGGCGCCAGCCACCCCGACCACATGGCCGCCGGAGAAGCAGCGATCCAAGCGATCTATCCGGACGCTAGAAATCCATTTGCCTTTCCCGAGCTACTTGAAGAAGAGGGCCTCCAACCCTGGACGGTCCGCGAAGCGTGGGTGATGGGCTCCCCCATCACGAATCACTTCGTAGACACCACTGAGTTCTTTGAGAGAAAAATTGAAGCGCTCAAAGCTCATCACAGCCAAACAGCACACATGGAAGACATGCCAGGGATGGTGCGCATGTGGGGCGAAAGAATCGCACAGGCAAACGGGCTGCCCGAAGGTAGAACTGCAGAAGCTTTCAAGATTGCGATTACGGCTTAACTTCTCGCAATTCCACTTCGATACCTGCAGGACCTTCAATCACATTCTCAGAAATTACGCGATATTCAAGTTCTACAAATTTCGCAAGGGTTTCTGCAATATCGCTGGTGCTCATCACGATGCGGCGAATTCCGATGTTATCTTTTCGACTTTCGGAACGCTCCACACCTTCAAACGACATGAACTCAATGCGGGCAGGCGCCTTCTCTGGCCCTGCGAGAAATGCAATGCGCAGCGAAGCCCCACTTGGGAAACCAATCATCTCTTCGAAAACTTCACCTTGCATCACGCCATCGAAGAGGAGCGTCATACCCCCAGCGTCACGGAAGAAGGCGATGGCCTGATCAACATCTTCCACCACAACGACGACGGTGTGGAGTTCGCCGTGTTGCCGAGTGGGATTTTCTTCTAGAGCAGGAGAGGGTTGGCGCGGGCCGTCCGCACCCACTTCTGGAAGTGTCCACCACACATGATCACTGCCGAGCGCAATTGCCTCGCGCATTTCGCCGCCACCGTAGGGGTAGGAAACGAGCGGTCGAGGTAAGCCTCCAGCAGACTCAATGCGCTTCAGGGTCGAAGCAAGATCGCGCGAGTACATACCGAGTAAACGTGGGCCAAGATCCCACACTTGCGGAGTGATTCCTTCGCGAGCGCGTACTTCGCGAAGGCGAATCCTTCCAGAAGGAGAATTGAGTACGCCGAGGAGGATCGAGTCATTTTCGCTTGCGAGCATATGCAGATCAAAGGCCCCGATATAGAACTTGGCGGATGCCTCTATATCGACAACGTGTATGACTACTTCCTCGATACTCAGAAAGGACATCGCTACTCCCACTCAATAGTGCCGGGTGGCTTGCTCGTGACGTCGAGCACCACTCGGTTTACATCTCGCACCTCATTGGTGATGCGAGTTGAAATCTTTTCGAGCACATCGTAAGGAAGACGACTCCAGTCAGCAGTCATCGCGTCTTCACTCGATACTGGACGAAGCACAATCGGATGCCCGTAGGTGCGCCCATCACCCTGCACTCCCACGCTTCGCACATCGGCAAGGAGCACAACTGGGCATTGCCAAATTTCGCCATCGAGCCCCGCGAGTGTGAGCTCTTCGCGCGCAATGGCATCGGCGGCGCGCAAAATCTCTAGGCGCTCTTCGGTGACTTCGCCAATGATGCGAATTCCTAGACCTGGGCCTGGGAAAGGTTGACGCTGCACAATCGCTGATGGAAGACCGAGATCGGCACCTACGCGACGTACTTCATCTTTAAAGAGCATGCGCAAGGGTTCGATCAGCTCAAACTTGAGATCTTCAGGAAGGCCGCCGACATTGTGGTGGCTCTTAATGTTGGCCGTACCCGCTCCCCCACCGGATTCCACCACATCGGGATAGAGCGTGCCCTGCACAAGGAAATCAACGGGCTCATCTTTCGAGATATCTCGAGCGGCTTGTTCGAAGGCGCGGATAAATTCACGTCCGATAATCTTGCGTTTAGTTTCTGGATCTGTCACGCCAGCAAGTTCGGTGAGGAATTTCTCGCGAGCATCAACGACGTGGAGATTGACACCGGTGGCAGCCACAAAATCGCGTTCTACTTGCTCGGCCTCACCTTGACGGAGTAGACCATGATCGACAAAGACACAGGTGAGTTGGGCACCCACTGCTTTTTGAACGAGAGCCGCCGCAACGGCGGAATCTACCCCGCCAGATAAGCCACAGATCACCCGCTTCTTTCCTACCAAAGATTGGATCTTTGCTACCTCTGTGGAGATCACACTCTCCATCGTCCATGAGGGCTTGAGTCCCACCACATCAATGAGCCAACGCTTAAGAATTTCTTGACCAAATTCGCTATGAAGTACCTCTGGATGAAATTGCACTCCGGCTGAACGCGTTTCCAAGTTTTCAAATGCCGCGATAGGAGCACCAGCGCTCTTCGCGGTGATCACAAAACCTTCAGGAGCGTTGGAAACACTATCTCCGTGGCTCATCCATACTTTAAAACTTGCAGGGAGCTCGGCAAGTAACTGAGATGCTCCTTCGCGATACAATTCAGTGCGCCCGAATTCCGAGAGGCCCGTTTCTGTAACTGTGCCACCGAGAGCTTGCGAAAGGAATTGGAATCCGTAACAGATACCGAAGACCGGGATACCAGCTCGGAGCACTTCCGAATCCACACTCGGGGCGCCCGTGGAGTACACACTCGATGGTCCGCCCGAAAGAATGATGGCGCTGGGACGCATCGCGAGAATAGCTTCAGCCGAGAGGTGGTGGCCCACGACTTCGCTGTAGACGCCCGCCTCGCGCACACGGCGAGCAATCAACTGGGCATATTGGGCGCCGAAATCGACAACTAGCACCAATTCGCGCTCGCCAGGCCGTTGAGGATTCTTTGAGGTCACTGCCTTAGGCTATCCCCTTGATGAGAACCCAATGCCCGCCCTGCTTCAGGATTTCTGCCGTCAACGCAGTGATCCTTATCGCCCTACTCGGCTCCTTGATTTCGTTGGAGAGCGCACACGCGCAGGGCGGAAGCTGCCCAGCTCAGGATCGAAGCCCCACATGGGTGGCAACCGAAAACGCTAAGACCGGAGACGCGCATTGGAGAGATCGCGTCGTTGTCGGATGGGTGGGCGATGGCGCCACTATTCCCCTCAATCGCTACACCACTAATACCTTTGCTGATGCCCAGAAAAAGAAGACCAAGAAAAAACCTCGCAAGGAGCGTATTCAAGGCTGGTTCGACGAGACCAGCGTCTCATGCGGTGACTCGGTCGGCCTCCATCTCTCTGGACGGAATAGGTCAGCCACCGTCACGCTCTACCGACTTGGCTACTACGGAGGGATCGGAGCGCGGAAAGTGTGGGAGATCTCGCTTGCCAACGTGGCGCCGCAAGAGAGCGCCACAGTTACTGCCGCACCAGAAAGAACAGTAAGTACGAAATGGCCCGTGTCGGTCACCCTCCCCATCACCAACCAAATGCCGCCAGGCGAGTACATAGCTCGTCTCGACGACGGCGGACCCGCAACTTTTGTGCCACTACTTATCAAAGATGAATCTGCGCGTTCGCCGTTGGTATTGATTTCTTCAGTGCTCACGTGGCAGGCATATAACCATTTCGGTGGTTACTCGCTTTACAAGGGCGCCGCGCAAGATCACCGAACCAGATCTCGAGTCGTTTCTTTCGATCGACCTTACGACGGTAATGGAGCTGGCCAAATTTTCGTGCACGAATTTGGAGTGATTAAGACCGCTGAGAAATTGGGCCTCGACATCACTTATCTCACCGATTTAGATGTCGATGCCAAACCCGCACTGCTCAAGGAGCATACATCCATCATTTTCGGTGGCCACGCGGAGTACTGGACCCGCTCCATGAGAACCGGCGTCGTATCCGCGCGTGACTCAGGAACGAACATCATTGTCCTTGGCGCAAACACGGGCTACTGGAAAACGCGCCTGCAAGGCAGCGGTCGTGAAGTCGCAGTGTGGCGTGACAATCTCGATCCTTACCGCTCCGATCCTCTCAAAGTAACGAATCAGTGGAGAAGTGAACCGGCAGCACAACCTGAATCAGAAATATTGGGTTCGGCTTATGCAGGACTCGGCGTAAAAGCCAATTACCAAGTGGTGCGAAGTAGCGCCTGGCCCATCGCCGGCACGACACTTAAGACCGGGGAAATTATTAAGGGAGTTGTAGGACGCGAAGTTGACTCTCCCGATCGCGATCCCGGACCCGGTATACAACTTATGCTCAGCACAAATA
Source organism: Actinomycetes bacterium (assembly GCA_037138535.1). GTDB lineage: Bacteria > Actinomycetota > Actinomycetes > Nanopelagicales > Nanopelagicaceae. The sequence continues at coordinate 5,326 of JBAXIG010000044.1, read as the reverse complement.
CCAGGGTTAGAGGCAGAGTGGAACGTGTAGGAATGACCTACTACACAACTAAATCTGGGTCTGGCGTCCTAAATGCATCGTCCGACGGCTGGGTCTGTGCCATCACTAATTCATGTAATTGGACTCGAATCCTGAAAGAAAGCTCCCTCCAAGTGGAAGAAATTACCGCGCAGATCCTCAAGGAGTCAGCAAAGGGTCCGCTTGGAAAGCTGCACCCCTCCGAAATCGATATTCCTGCCGCTACACGCTAACTCTGAGTCAACATCCTTTCCATTGCCTGGGCGAATATTAATAAGTAATTGCTTCGATTTTCACTGGAATCCCATTGAGAACCGCATTGCCGGAGAGCGGGTCCATTGCCTCTTCATCTGTCAATACATTTGTATTAATCCCGGAGACAGTGGATGCAACTTTCATCCTGGTACCACTCATGTGGTGGCCCCATCCGTGGGGAAGGCTGACAACTCGTGGACGAATGTTCTCGGTTACCTCGACCACGGCCTCAAGAGTGCCTACCCGACTGATAATACGAACACTCCCCCCATGATTGGCTCCTAATTGAGTCGCATCCTCAGGGTGCATCTGCAGCGTGCATCGCAGATCGCCCTTGACCAACGCTTCAATATTATGCATCCATGAATTATTCGATCGTAAATGTCGACGACCAACGAGTAAGAATTGGTCGGCGTTAAACCCTTCGAGATCGCTCTCTAAACGTCTCACGTCAGCAACGATTTCAGCCGGAGCTAATTCAATTTTTCCACTCGGCGTACGAAGAGCTTCTGGCATCCGTGGCTTCAGTGGACCGAGATCAAGGCCATGAGGTTGATCGCGAAGAGTCTGGAGGCTTATGCCGCTTGGATTGGCCCCGTAGGCATCACCATACGGGCCCGTGCGAAGTAGTAAATCTAAAATTCGCTCGGGACCACGATCGCCAGTAGCCATAATCTGATCTTGAATCTCAGACTTATCCCGCCCACAAATACTTGAGGACTCATCCTTTAAGACTTTCTCAAAGAGTGACTTAAAGATGAAGTCGTCCACGACAGCAGGATCGATTCCAGCACCAAGACCTTGAGCAATACCTGCAAGCTTGGCCAGAATCTCCCACTCATCCGGGTCACCTTCAGGGCGCTCGAATACCGCTTCTGAGTAATTAGCTATGTTTCGTACGGCAAACGAAGTAAAAATAAGGTCGTAGTGACTGCGCTCAAGGTGTGATGGCGGCGGAAGAATGACATCAGCATGACGAGTTGTTTCATTGAGATAGATATCAACGCTCACTATGAAATCTAACGATGAGAACGCCTGCTCGATTTGTGCACCATTCGGCGTGGAAAGAACCGGATTCCCAGCCATGGTGACCATTGCTTTGATCTGTCCTTCTCCCGGCGTAAGAATTTCCTCGGCCATCAGAGCTGCTGGAAATTCGCCTATGGCTTCCGGAAATTTGCGAACACGAGAGTACGCGTTACCCATTCGAAAACCCTTACCCTTGCCGGATTTTCCTCGAGTGGTCTGACCGCCTGTCGCTGGCAGAGGAAACATCACTCCACCAGCCTTATCGAAATTTCCAGTGATGATGTTGATGACATCAACGAGCCACGATGCCGTAGTGCCGAAACTTACGGTCGTTGTTCCGATGCGACCGTAAACGAGTGCAGTAGGCGCCTCAACTAGTTCCGTTGCAATGCGGCGAATCGTAGGCGCATCAATCCCCGTTACTTCAGCGACAGCTTCGGGAGTGAAGCGCTTCAGCACTGAAGGAAGTTGGTCAAGCCCAGCTATATGGGGGCGAAGATGATCTCCCACATCGGCTAGCCCGCTCTCCAAGATAGTGTGCGCAATTGCCGCGAGGAAGAAGGCATCACCATTTGGTCTGATAGCAAGCCATTCATTAGCCATTTCTGCACTTCGTGTACGTCGCGGATCAACTACGACAACTTTTCCGCCCCGCGCTTGAATTGCTTCGAGACGCCTTGGAAAATCTGGCGCCGTGCAGACGCTGCCATTTGAAACATAAGGGTTCGCACCGAGCATGAGTACATAATCAGTTCGATCAAGGTCGGGAATAGCAACAGAGGTCGCGGTGCCAAACATGTATCCCGAGGCAACTTGCTTTGGTAATTGGTCTACGGAGGAGGCACTGAAATTATTCGTAGTTCCCAAGGCTTGTAACCAGGCTCGGTTATACAACATCGATGCCAGATTATGAGCGTTCGGGTTTCCTACATACGTTCCAATTGCTTGTCGACCGTGGGCATTGATGACACTCATCAAGCCGCGCTCGACCTCTTCCCAAGCTTCTACCCAGGAGACTTCGACGTGCTGCCCATTTCGCTTTATGAGTGGTTTGCGTAACCGATCTGGATCTTCATGTAGGGCTTTGAGCGTGGTGCCTTTAGGGCAGATAAAACCTTTGCTGAAGACATCGTTCTTATCACCGCGGATTTGCAGAATCTGATCATCTTTTACCGTGATGGCAAGGCCACACGTTGCCTCGCATAGCGGGCACGTACGGAAGTGAACTTTCTCCACACCAGACATAGCTTTCCCCGTTCTGAGTAGAAATTACTTAGAAAGAGATTTCAGTTGAGACTGCGCATTTTGCGCTGCTGAGGTTGGATCTTTCCCCTTAGCCATATCAATTACATTACTGGTGATTGCGGCAACAATCGGGTCCGAATCCTCATTAATGAGAGAGGTTGGGCGTGCGGTGTTCATGGCTATCTTGACCGTCGTCACGAAATTGATATTGAGTTTCGAATTGAAGGCAGGAATCGCGGCAGAGGATTGGCGAGAGGGTCCCCCGGTGTACGTGCCGATAAGCGCAGTTCTAGCACTATCGGTGAACCACTGAGTGAGTAGCCAGGCTGCCTCTTTTTGCTTGCTGGCGCTTGAGACTCCGATACCCCAACTCCACTGTCCGGTTCCTCCACCGAATGCTCCTGTTGGAAGGAGTGCATAGCCCACTTGACCTGCCACCGGAGAAGTAGCGCGATCTTCAAAGCCTGGTTGAAAGACGCTGGCATCAATATAAAAAGCTACCTTGCCTTGCTTGAACAAATCATTTGCCATAGACCAATCGACTTTAAAACGCTCTGGGGGGCCAGCAGCCATCAATGCCGCATAATCGCTCAACCCCTTGACGACAGAGGGATCAGTCATGCGGGGGCTATTCCACGAATCCTTAAACCAGACGTTATACGGCAGAGAAATCTTTCCCGCCGTGTTAGACCATTGGTTGTAGACCAAGCTAGTCAGAATATCGATATCGGCGTTCGCTAGGCCACGCACAACTGAACCAAAGACCTCACCCTTTCCAGCTTTTGTGATGAGTTGAGCATCACTGATGAGATCCGGCATTGTTGTGGGAACCACTCCACCCAAGTATTTATCTACTAAATGTTTGTTATAGAACAAGATGTAGCACTCGGTTGAGATTGGAATTCCAAATAATTCCTTTTTGCCGTTTAGTGCTAATAGTTCTGCAGGATCCAAAACTTCTCTAGGAAAATCTGCCAAGTTGTAGTCAGAAGTCGTGAGCTTTGGATTATTAATAAATCGAGTCAATGACTCAATTACACCGTCTCGCTGTTGAGCAACAATTGTGGAGTCGAGCCCAGTCATGAAGACGTCTGGTCCGTTTCCAATCTTAAAGCCCGCATCCAACTTATCGAAGTAAAGATCTTCAGAAACAACATCAAGATTTACCTTGATGCCAGTCTCCTTCATAAAATCAGCGAGAGTTGCCTTAAATCCGTTAGTCCATGGGTGATCGACCAACATGACATTAACGGTGGTTCCGGCGTATTGCTTCCAATCGAAACTTGTTTGAGAAATCTCAGCGAGGCTCTGTGGCTGTACCTTGCTGCGCGTGGCTCCTCCACACCCGGATACCAATATCGAGGTGGCAGCAATGATTCCGAGTGCCTTAAAGAAGGCACTCTTCTTGCCGGTCATGTTCATGATCTTCATATCGCATCCCCAGTGCCGTTTTACGCATTATGATCGCACACAAGGGCCCATGACGCCTCCTTTATTTGGAGTATTTCTAGCGTAATAACCCCTGGTCAGATAGTGAAAACCTGTCCCAACTCACCTAGGATCTACGCATGTTCACCTATTGGAGGAATATCCATCCAGGCGGAAAACGAATCATTTCCATTTTGGTAGTGATGTGCTTGGTATACATCGGTTCGATGGTGGCCCTTTCGCAAAGCAACGATGATGCCGCCAGAGCACTTGATGACAAGTTATCTACTCTTTTGCCGCATGAACGGCTCAATGTATATACGAAATTGATATCGGTAGATCCACTTAAAGGCGAAGCTCTCGCACGTATCGAGCCTTGGCCGCTCGACGAGAGTTTAGGATTTCGATATCGCAGCGGTTGGATGCCAGTACATGACATGTCGATCCACGTAGATGCAATCGTCGGTGCTAGTACGACTGGAGATAATCTCTATAAATTTAAGAAGAACGTCCCTGTTGGCGGGTTTGACGTAATTCTTGACGAACAATCAGGAAGCCCTGCGTCTAACGTTTCGTGGTATCCCTTGGACGTCTACTCGTTTGAAATTCCGATGTCAGGGAGTTATAAAGATGTCAACGGTGCGACACAGGATTTACCGATTCTTCCGCTTGATTACACAAAATCTATAGATACTTTCAAGATCACGATGAGCCATGCCCTGTGGACTAATTCAAAGGAAATTATTCAAAACAATAACTCCAAGACGATTGAAAATGCTACTCGGGAGTATAAGACTGGAATTTCTTCTTCAATTTTTGAGGTGAATCGAAGCGGTTCCACCAAAGTTCTCACAGTAATTATTTTGCTTTCGATGCTTACCGCGCTTGGCTCAATTATACCGATGGCATTCTTAGTGGCTACGAGGAAACGTCCGCCTACTCTCTCTGCGCTCACCTGGGGAGCCGCATTAACATTTTCGATGATCGGCCTGCGTGGACTCTTCCCTGGATCCCCACCGCTTGGAATCCTGATCGATAAAATTGTCTATTTTCCAGCGCTACTAATCACGCTTATTTGTTCGCTTTCAATTCTTATCATGTGGTCTTATCGCGAGGATTACGTTAATTAGAATTTGATTTGCACTTTTCGGAGCAATACTTGACCTGCTCCCAATCGCGCTCCCACTTCTTACGCCATTCGAATGGCCGGGCACATCGCAAGCAGATCTTGGGAGGATGGCCGTTCTTATTTTTAGCGATCATGCGCACTCCTCACCATGGCACGACTTTTCGCTCTTCCCAACAGTTCCTAACTGGGAGATCAACCGAGAGCAAGTCTAGTTGGGCTTAT
>JBAXIG010000043.1:0-14109 GCA_037138535.1 Actinomycetes bacterium | reverse complement strand
CCCATTGAAGTGGAACCGTTAGAACCAAGGGCTTCAGATACTTGACGAATCGCGTAAGGGAAATCAGCACGCGATGGAAGTACTGGAAGCAGAGCGCGCTCAGCAAGAGCACCATGACCAATTTCGCGACGCTTAGGAGTACCTACGCGGCCGGTCTCACCAGTTGAATATGGTGGGAAGTTGTAATTGTGCATGTATCGCTTCGTCGTCTCTGGATCGAGAGTATCGAGTTGTTGTTCCATCTTGAGCATGTTCAGAGTGGTAACACCCAGGATCTGGGTCTCTCCACGCTCAAAGAGCGCCGAACCGTGAACGCGAGGGATCACAGCAACTTCGGCCGAGAGTTCGCGAATATCGCGGAGCCCACGACCATCGATGCGCACCTTGTCACGAAGAATACGAAGGCGAACCAACTTCTTCGTGACCGATTTGAATGCCGCAGAAACTTCGCCTTCGCGACCTTCGAACTGCGTAGCAAGGGCAGCTTTAACGCCATCCTTGATGCGATCAATTTCTGTTTCGCGAACTTGCTTGCCAGCAATGGTCATTGCCTTCTCAAGCTCTGTCGAGACAGCACCTGAAACAGCTTCATACACATCTGCTTGGTACTCAAGGAAGATAGGGAAATCGCCAGTGGCCTTTGCCGCCTTGGACGCAACTTCCATTTGTGCCTCGCAAAGCGCCTTAATGAATGGCTTAGAAGCCTCAAGACCTTGGGCCACAACTTCTTCAGTGGGAGCAATCCCGCCCTCTGCGATCAGATCGATGGTACGAGCGGTAGCTTCGGCTTCCACCATCATGATCGCGACGTCATCGCCTGCGATACGCCCGGCAACGACCATGTCGAAGACGGCATTTTGAAGTTGTGGATGTGAAGGGAATGCCACCCATTGTCCTTCGATGAGTGCAACACGCACGCCACCGATAGGACCGGAGAAGGGCAAGCCAGCAAGCTGAGTGGACATTGATGCTGCGTTGATCGCGATGACGTCGTAGAGCTCTTCAGGATTGAGAGCCATGACAGTCACGACGACCTGAACTTCGTTACGAAGTCCCTTCACAAAAGATGGGCGCAGTGGACGATCGATGAGGCGGCAAGTAAGGATGGCGCCTTCACTGGGGCGTCCTTCGCGACGGAAGAACGATCCTGGAATGCGACCGACTGAGTACATGCGCTCTTCGACATCGACAGTGAGTGGGAAGAAGTCAAAGTGATCCTTTGGCGACTTCGATGCAGTGGTTGCCGAGAAGAGCATGGTGTCTTCATCGAAATAAACTGCGGTGCTTCCGGCTGCTTGACGTGCTAAGCGACCGGTTTCAAACTTGATAGTGCGTGTGCCATGTGTGCCGTTATCAATAACGGCCGTGGCGCTGTAAACCTGACCCTCCATGGGTCATCTCCATTTCTGGCAGGAGAGCGGTCTTCGATCGAAGCCCACGGGCGTTCATCCCGGAGGCCACTACCGAGGAGCGATCAACCTGCACACTCGGACGGATCCTTGTTGACCCGTTGCGATTTTTTTCGTCGCCCTACTTACTACGCCAATAAAGCGGTAGTGAGAGGATTAGCGACGCAGACCAAGACGTTCGATGATTGAGCGGTAACGCGCAATATCGGTCTTGGCTAAGTATTGAAGAAGTCGACGACGACGTCCGACCATCAAAAGCAGGCCGCGGCGACTGTGGTGATCTTGCTTATGGCTCTTTAAATGCCCGGTGAGGTCATCGATACGCTTGGAAAGCATCGCGATTTGAGCTTCGGGGCTACCGGTATCGGTAGCAGAGGCGCCGTAGGTGGTGATGATCTGCTTCTTCTCAGAACTTTCGAGTGCCATATGGCGCTCCCTTATCTCTCGCGTGGCGGCTACCGGTCTTTTACTCGGCAACTCTCGTATCCAACGGCAGAAATCTATCAGCGGGGGCGGAATCGACCCAATTAGGGCGGGTTTCACGCTTAACTCAGCCCTGATCAGAGTCTGGGGCCTTAATTCTCCCACTTCCCCGCCTCTAAGATGTGCTCATGGAAATCCTGATGTACGGCGCCGAATGGTGCGGAGATTGCCAGAGGTCAATGGCGCTCTTGGACGCGTTGGGGGCGACTCATCAATTGAAGTACACCTATATAGATATTGAAGCCGACCCCGCGGCCGCAGCCCGAGTCATCGAGATCAATGGCGGCATGCGCTCCATCCCGGTCATCTGCTTCCCCGATGGCACACATCTGACCGAGCCGAGCGATCATGCTCTCCGAGAAAAACTCATCGAATTGAACGTGATCTGATGGCAATTCATCCTGGTGGGTCCCAACTCAACATTGCTAATGGAATCCGTGAGTTCGCTCATGCCACCCCTCACAGAGTCGCGGTGATTGATGGTGATCACTCACTCACCTTTGGAGCCATCAACGAACGCGCCTCGCGCCTGGCTTCCGGATTATTAAAAGCTGGACTCAATAAAGGTGACACCGTCGCACTTCTCCTTGGAAATCGTTTTGAATATCCAGAGATCGCCGCGGGTCTTGCGATGGCCGGGCTTGTGCTTGTCCCTCTCAATCCACGTCAAGTAGCCAACGAAATTGCGTTCGTGCTTGAGCATGCAAGCGTTCAAGCGATCATCGTCGACTCCGCGCTAGCAGGAAGCCTGCCATCAAGTGGAGTACCAAAAATTATCTTTGCAATTGACGGGAATGATGTAGGAAAGAATTACGAAGATTTTCTTGCGGCATCTAATGCAGTTGATCCTCGAGTTCCTACACTTGAAAGTGATCCCTTCTGCATTACCTACACATCAGGAACTACAGGACAGCCCAAGGGCGTCCTAATTAGCCACCGGTCACGTTCGCTGACCTTCTATGCCACTGCACTCGAATGGGGCCTTGGTCCCAATACGCGCACAGTCGGGGTGGCGCCGATGTATCACGGAGCGGGATTCGCTTTTGGCTATGCGCCGATATTTACTGGCGGAACCGTGGTGATGCAACGGAAGTTCGATCCAGATGAGACATTGCAAATGGTTCAGGATCAACGAATTGAATCTATGTTCCTCGTGCCCACGCACGCACAAATGATGCGCGCACTCGGTGATGAAGCCATCACGCGTCGCGATCTCTCTTCGTTACACACTCTTTATTTCAATGCTGCTGCACTACCCGTTGCATTGAAGAAGTGGGTACTGGATGTATTTCCTCATACCGGTGTGCACGAACTCTATGGCTCGACCGAAGCCGGCATTGTGACTAACTCGCGCCCGCAAGATGCGCTTCGCAAGGCAGGCTCGGTGGGACATCCTTGGTTTATGACCGAAGTACGTGTGGTGCGAGAAGATGGCTCACTCGTTGATCCTGGTGAGTCAGGCGAACTCTTCAGCCGCTCCCCTTACTTGATGAATGGGTATCTGAACGATCCGGCAGCTACCGCTGCCTGCACTACTGATGATGGCTTCCTCACATCGGGTGATGTCGTGGTCGTTGATGAGGAAGGATTCATCAGCATCGTGGATCGGAAGAAAGACTTGATCATCACCGGGGGCGCAAATGTTTATCCACGCGAAATCGAAGAAGTTCTCGCGACCCATGAAGGCGTTGCAGAGTGTGCCGTCATTGGTATTAACGATGAGACTTGGGGTGAGCGCGTGGTGGCAGTAGTTGTCGCCCGCGCCGGCAAAAGCCTCGACCACGAGATCATCGAAGCCCACCTTCGGGGAAAGCTTGCCGGCTACAAAATGCCGAAAGAGACTGTGGTTATCGATGCCCTCCCTCGGAATGCGGCTGGCAAGATCGTGAAGCGCGATCTCAAGGTGCACTTCTCCTAGAGAGCGCTCCGGGTGAACCGTTGATAAAAACCTTTGCGGGAACCTTGTCTACGAAATCCCACCCCGATAGAATCGTGAAACAGCGTTCCACCAGACGGAACACTCATCGGATATCTATGAGGAGCCACAATGCGTCCACACGTCGAACTCATCTCTGAACACGATTACATCTGGCATGCCGCGGAACTTCCACAAGGCGAAGGCAAAGCCCATCAACGTAATCTCTCAGTGGACGAAGAGGATGGCTCCTCCTCAATGCGCGTTGATTTCCAATCGAAGTGGGGACGCGGTCCTGGTCTCCACCACGCAGATACCGAGTACTACGTCATGTCAGGTTCCATGACACTGGGCGACCAAAAGATTGGTCCTGGCGGTTACATACACGCACCCAAGGGCGTTCCGATGGATTCCATCGTCTTCGAAGAGGGCACGCAAATTTTGCACTACCGCGAATTTGGTGATGCTGGTTTTGATCGCACCGATAACGCACATGTCGGTCGTAAATCCGATGCTTATGGTGACATTCTGGTAGTTGATAGTGGCGCCATGAATTGGACCGAAGTTCCGAACGCCGGACCACAACCAGGCCTACTTATTAAGTATTTGCACGTAGACCCAGTCACCGGTTTCTACACCCGCCTCGTGCACTCCAAAGAGGGTTGGACCGATCACCGTCTCGCCCATCACCCTTGCTACGAGGAGGCCTATACCTTGCAAGGAAAGATGTCATATAACTTTGGCGATCTCGACGTCGGCACATACTTTTTCCGCCCTGCTCGTGTGAAGCATGGTCACTTCGTTTCGCTCGAAGGTGGTGCCACATGGCTTCTGCGCTCAGATGGCGAACTGACCAACTGGTACACCCAGCACGAGTGGCTCCGTTGGGGTGGCGAAGCGGTCAATTACGGACCTGATGGCGGCCGCATGACGTACTCACAATCGAGTTGGGATTTGGCTAACCGACCACATGCTCGCTCAGCACATGATCTCAAACAGCTCGAAGATTCTGTCGCTTTCCAGCGCGCGCAAGGCGCGCCAGATAAGGATTACCACCAACACGGAACGCACGTGGACCCCAGCCTTCGCGCACTTGGTCTCGTTGATGATCATGGTCACGCTCATGACGATCATTCACACGATGTCATGGCCGAATGGCCAGCACCTTCTGCGCTAGAACATCCAGAGGAGCGCACGGATCGTGCACACAATTGGGGAACTGGCCGCAATTACAAGCAAAATATTGGCCAAGAAACCCCCGTACCGATCATTTCGACTCTCCCAGTGCGCTCGCGTTCTCGCGGTCGCTGGGATGGCGATGGAATGTAATGCCATTTAAACCACTATGGCTGATCATCCACGTCTTCTTGCTGGTCTACTGGTTAGGTGCCGATCTCGGCGTTTACTATTCCAGTAAGTTCGTGGTGCGACGTGACCTCGCTAACGAGACACGTGCCACTGTTGCCAAAGTAATGGAAGCAGTCGATCTCTCCCCTCGAATCTGCCTTGTGCTCTTTCTTCCTAGCGGAATCTCTTTGATGGCAACCGATCCACACGGAGTCGCTTGGCTTTCCTGGCAACTTGCGACACTTTCATGGGTGCTCTCACTCGGGTGGCTCTATATGGTGGTTACGCAATACCGCACGCACGGAAAGAATCCATTCCTCAGCAAAGTCGATCTATATATTCGCTACGGCCTTATCGTGGGATTGTCCGGCATGGGGCTCTACACGATCATCGCCAGCGAGCCCTTTGGTGTCACCACTAATCCCAAGTGGCTCGGTGGCAAAGTCCTCGTTTATGCGATAGCCATCGCCGGCGGCGTAGGAATTCGCAAAGCTCTGGTTCCCTTCGGCCCGGCATTTGGTTCAATCATGAGCAAGGGTTCGACCCCAGAGGCCGAAGACGCTTTGACGGCATCGATGAAGCGCGCCATTCCTTGGGTACACCTCATCTGGCTCTGCGTGATCATCTCCGCAATACTTGGGATCACTAAGCCAGGTATGAAGTTCTTCTAAAACCATTCAGTAATGTGAGCGGCCGATGAATCCTTGGGGATTCGCCGTTCCTCAATGAGGGTAAATTTCACGATTGCGCCATGCTCAAAGGTTTGCCACACCCGGGTTCGGTAGTCGCCGGTGAGATTGTGAATCGTCTCCAAGATAGTGCGATCCGGATTCTTCTTCCAATGGTAAGGAAACATCAAAGTCTGCTCATCGACGATATGAGTTCGACCCATAAAATCGTCATCTTCGAAGAGCATGTCATTGCCGCGTACCTTGGCGCGAAAATCTAAGATCTCCGGTTCTTTACCTTCGCGCGTATAAATAATGCGCTCGTACCACTCCTCGCCAATTAAACGAGTTTCTTGACGGCTACCGTACTTCTCAATCAGAGTGCCATCGGGATTATGGTGGGCATAAGTGCCCTCCCAAACGCCGGTAACACCGTGTAGGACATCTTCCAGCGTACGCGTCATCGTGGATCTCCATTCAGTTCAGCAAGCACGTACGAGGTCTTCAAGACATCCCAGTAAATTTTGACTAGCTGGTTTGACCCGGGCATCACCCAGACCTGCTCAGGGGCCCAACCGTAATGATCCAAATGGTAGGTGTAGTGGTACGTATCGAAAGTTCCCGCTGGAACAGTGATGCGCTCCTCTCCGATAAATTCAATATCAAACTCCCACTCCCCCAACATCGGTCCAGTAGAACCATCGGGAGAGTGCGACGAGTTCAAAATATTGATGACTCGCTGGCGCTGAGGGCCACCATGTTTGTAGAGCGATGCGTGTAAGCAATCACAAAGAACTGGGTGAGCACCGAACGAAGCGGCTGGGCCAGGGGTTTTCATGGTTTGGCTCACGCGTCCACCACCCGCGATGATGGCCTCGCAATGCGCCTCGTTTTCATCAAAGGTAAACCAGCCGGAGCCTTCGTGCTTTCCCTTGATCACAATTCGGATGTACGCCTCTTCAGGGGTGAAGCCATTCATCGAGTAGGTAACATCTCGCATGATCTCGGTGTCATCCATTTCGCAACGCGCTCGCACAACACGATGTCCATCTTGATGCGTCGTGACGGTAAACCATTCGCGACCACGTTCCCCGCGTTCGTCATGAATGTAATCGATCCGACCGGACCAGGCGTGTTGCTCCATTAAATGGCCTCCCATAGCTCGATGAATGCACCTTCGGGCGTTTCAGCGGATGCAAGGCGAGCCCTGCCGTGGATCGGATCATCGGTAACCATCGGCGCGGAGAGCACTACGCCGCCTTGCCTCTTCACGACTTCGAGAGCGCCGTTGAGATCGTGGGTTTTAAACGACCATCCAGAGTGTCCAAGGGCTTTACCGGGGCGCTGCTCAGCACGTAGATCACGCGGTGGCTCCACATTGTTTACTTTGATTACTTCAATGCGTGCCGTGCTTTCACCAGCCAGGAATACCAGAGTAATCTCTGCATCAGCTGGCAGTTGTGCCATTTTATTGAGGCCCTCCGAAGTGAAGCTCACGTCATACCACTTCGCCATTCCAAGTCCTTGTGGACCAAAGAATGCGGTCAGGCCTTCAACATCGCGTACTCCACAAACCACCGAAGTGAGTTCTGTGTATGGCAACTCAGGATTGGCCTCCCACGCCTTAGTGACGCGGGCATTCTTGGCCTCCACGAAGACCACTCCGGTACCTTCAGGACTAAAGAGAAAGGCTTCGGTAATCTCCACAACTGTTTCCCCTAGCGGAACCTTGTAAGCCTCAGGTTCTCGCACCCACTTATGGCCAGCCTTGTTCATCTGCTCATACGTGGCCGCACTATCTTTCGTATAGAGATCAAGCGCATGGAAACCAAGTTCACTGGTGTGCGGATATCTCGGTACCAATGATGCGGCGTTCTTAGTACGCACAAGATAGACCTGACCAGTGTCTGCTCCGGCAGCGCAGAGAACTTTCACCTCAATCTCACCGTCAACGTGGTAAACCGTTTTAGCCACATCTGCGGAGATCACACCGCTCTTGCAGTTATCCCAACCGAGCTCGCCACACCAAAAATCTAAATGAAGTGCAAAATCTTGCACGCCCACAAAGGCACCTGTTACTCCAGTGATAAACGTCATGAGTTCAACCCATATATCCGGTAGCGACTTGGATGAACTACACCAAGTTGTGTCCCCTCGATGGAAAGTGTGCGTTGCATGCCAATTAATGCTTCCTCGCCAAGAGTGGAACGAATGAGCCACTCCCATTTCTCTTGTGCTGCTGGACCGATTGAGAGTTCACACTCACCCCAGATTGTTAGGTGAGCCAGATCACCCTCACGTGAAATCGAGATGCAGACACGAGGGTCACGTCCAATATTCTTGTTCTTCTGCTTCCCCGTGACGCTGAGATAAAGCGCATCTTTGTCATGTCCCAGTACTACCGGGGTGACGTGTGGCCCGCCATCGGGAGAAACCGTGGCGAGGTGAACCCATTTTCCAGGCGTGTTGAGCGTCTTAAGTGCACTCACCAATTCTCCATCTAGGTGTGCGCTTGCCATCTTTAGCCTGCGTGACCGAGATATGCCGCAACGACTGCTGGATCATCCTTCAGCGATGCAGAGGCACCGCTGATAGCAACGACTCCACGCTCCAACACATAACCCCTTTGCGAAATTTGCAAAGCTAAGCGAGCTTGTTGCTCCACGAGCAGAATTGTGAGGCCTTTTTCCTTATGAAGTCTCTTGAGGTAGCCAAACATTTCAATTACCAGACGTGGAGCGAGGCCGAGGCTCGGTTCATCAAGCATTAAGAGACGCGGCTGTCCCATCAACGCACGTCCCACCGCAAGCATCTGGGCTTCGCCGCCACTGAGCGTGCCGCCTTTTTGATCGCGGCGTTCGGCTAGTCGCGGAAAGAGATGAAAGATTTCTTCTAAAGCCAAGTTTGTTTTGGAGACATCCTTTCGTGCAGTAAATCCTCCGAGTTGAAGATTCTCTGCCACTGTGTGATCAGGAAAGATTTGACGTCCCTCAGGAACGTGTGCGATTCCCAGCTCTGAACGGCGAAAGCTTTGGGTTTTTAAAAGATCTTTACCTCCAAAGATTATCTCTCCCTGGGCGGGTTTTATGAGTCCTGAGATTGAGCGGAGCGTGGTGGTCTTACCTGCTCCGTTAGATCCAAGAAGTACCACGAACTCGCCCTCTTCGATACCGATGTTCAGGTTATCTAATGCTTTTGCCCCACCGTATGCCACGGTGAGGTCCTTAATCTCAAGAAGCATTACTCCCCCATCAATTCTGAGATATCTGTGCGCCCGAGGTAAGCCTCAACCACCCGCGGGTCATTGCGCACTTCTTCGGGGGAATCTTCAGCAATAACCTTGCCACTTTCAAGTACCGTAACAATGTCTGCCAATCCCATAAGGAAATCGACATTGTGCTCAATGAGCACCACTGCGAGCCCTTCATTCTTTAAAAAGAGAATGAGGTTGTGGAGGGCCTCAAGTTCGCTCTGCGTCAAACCAGTCGCTGGCTCATCCAAAATAAGCACCTTTGGCCGTGCAGAAACCGCACGCACAATTTCAAGAAGCCGCTTCTGCCCGTGGCTTAGATTGGCCGCAGCAATCTCACTCTTCCTGCCCAATCCAACTAACCGAAGAAGTACCGCAGCCTGCCTCTCTTCGGCGCGCGTGGTTGAAAGATAACGAGGAAGGCGCAGTACAGCTTCAATCCACGTATATCGCTCATGCAAGTACATACCCGTAAGCACATTATCGCGCACCGATACTCGTTCAAAAAGGTGAGGAATCTGAAATACTCGCGTCACTCCAGCGCGAGCTACTCGATGCGGAGATTTAGGCATCTCTGCCCCAAAGAGTTTTACCTCTCCGTCTGTTATCGAGTGGTATCGAGTGATGCACGAAATTAATGTCGACTTGCCTGATCCGTTTGGACCAATAATTCCATGAACACGTCCACATCGAATAGAAATAGAGACTCCATCGATCGCTTTTATACCGCCAAAATGTTTAACGATATTGGTAGCTTCGATGGCCACTGATTCACTTGCCGATTTAAGAGTCGTGATGATCTCCTCGTCATCAATAGTTGGCTCTTCGGCAAGTTCTTGCGGGGAACCCATCTTTGAAGCCCTGAAGGTACCAACGATTCCGCGAGGAAGGACCATCATGCAGAGCAAGAGGATCGATCCAAGAATGAGGGTCCGATAAGCGCCCGCAAATCGAATTTGAAAATCAATAGCCGCGATGAGTCCTACTCCCGCAAGCGGACCGAAGAGCGTGCCGACACCTCCCAGGAAGAGCCCTACGAAGAAGATCAAGCCGCCGTTGAGGTCGCCAATTTCTGGAGCCATAAAACCGCCTTGCATTGCCGTGATGGCTCCAGCAACTCCAGCGAGACCTCCCGCGATCGCAAAGATTTTCACTCGTTGAACACTGGGTGAAACACCTAACGCACTAGCGGTGTCAGTCGACTCCCGCAATGCCATGGTGGCTCTACCAAAACCGCTAAGAACGGTGTTGCGTTGAACCACATATGCGATGACCAAGATGACCAAGGTGACGTAGTAAAACTGCTTGATTGTCAGATCTTCTCCACGAAATGCCGGCAGATAAAGGCCAGAGATAAGGCCATCATTTCCAAGTGCGTTCCTGAAGCCCTCCATGGCAATCAAGTTGGCCGCGAGGGTAATCATTCCGAAATAAAGATAAGTGGCGCGCAAACTCAGAAGAATCATGAGGACCGAGAAGATTGTGCTCACTAGCGCAGCGATGAATATACCGATCCAGGGATCAACGCCGTAGTTAAGCATGGCCAAGCCAATGGCGTACCCACCCATCATCTGCATGCCAGTGTGTGCAAGTGAGAGTAACCCGCCATAGCCCATACATATATTGAGAGAGATTGTCAGCACCGCAGAGGTGCCTGCAGTGATGATGACATTCATGTAGGACTCAGGATTAGATGTTGAGTTTGCCCACAAAGGAAAAAGAAGTAGCAGTGTGATGAGAATAAAACCTAAACCCCGCAGTGAAACCTTCACCATTTTCATCAGTGACCATCCATCGGCTTGCCGAATAATCCAGCGGGTTTAAGAATCAAAATCAGACCCAACGCTATGAATACTGCGATACCTGCAGCAATACCGCCAAAGAGCGCGCCGGCAATGCTGTTAAGCAGCCCTACTATGAGGCCGCCAAAGAGTGCGCCACGAGGGCTACCGACACCACCGATCACCGCGGCCGTAAAACCGCTGATGGTGAAAGCTAAGCCGTTTGCCGGATTCACAAAATTCTCTGGGGCCCAGAGAAAACCTGCAAGCGCACCAAGAACCGCGCTTCCCACAAATGCACCGACCACTAAGCGTTTGGTTGGGACGCCAAGGATGATGGCAGTATCAGGATTGTGCGCCGTCGCGCGCATCGCGCGACCGTAAATCGATCGGCGTAAGAATTGGTCATAAACGACGATGATTGTTAAAGAGACCACGATCGCAATAATTTGTTGTGCACTTACCGCGGCGCCTCCAATAGAAAAAGTCTTATCTATTATCGGGAAGAAGGTGAGCGTGTCACCCACATACCGAATCGAGAAAACGGCCTGAAAAATGAGCGCCGCGGCCAGTGTGGCAATAATCCAGGCAAACCGACTACCAGAAAGTTGTACTGGCAACATCACCATACGTTCCATAATCAGACCCATCACAACCGCAAGAGCTAACATGACGGCAAGACCTACTGGCCAGGGTAATTTGCGGACGCCTACGAGCTCAAAACCCACGGCAGCGCCGAGGATGAAGGTCTCCCCTTGGGCAAAGTTCATGATACGCGTGGGTTGATAGGTGATCGTAAGAGTAAGTGCTACAAGGCCATAGACGGAGCCACTAAAGAGACCATCAAAGAGCGCTTGCAAACTCATATTTCGTGACCTCGAGAACTTTCCCTTATGTTGAATTTACTATCGGTCCGCACTCTGAAAATTGAGGTGGGCTGAGACTTCGCTAGAGGTCTCAGCCCACCTTTCAATTCGATCTCTACTTACTTGAGAACGAGTTTGCCCTTGACCTTCGTGCACTTGAGGGTCTTGCCAGCAGCAGACTTCGCTGTAGCTCCCGCCTTCGTGCAAGCGTCACCGGCCTTGGCAGATTTCTTCACAGCTTCGACAACCTTGGCGATCTGGACGACATCCTTCACTTGCTCCTCTGTGAACCAGCCAGTTGCGTCCTTCATCCACTTATAGATGTGGATCGCATCAGCCTGGTAGAGGTTATGTTCAGGTCCTGGATGAATCCGGTTACCTGAAGGAGTTTGATCAGCAGGGATATCCAAAGTGCTCATGGCTGCTGCAACCTTGTCAGGATCAAAGGACTGTGCCTTATTCGCAGCAACTGCGTACGCATAGACGCAGTCTGCGGCGAGCGCAGTGCCCTTAGGTGAAGTCGCACCCGCGATGGCTCCAGTATTGGTGCCATATGCAGCAACGATGGCATCAATGTGTGCCTTGTAACCTGGCATCCACTTTGACTTGTCGCGTACTGGCCATTGGTAGTTAGGCGCCGCCATGTATGTGCCGGCAAAGTCATCGCCACCAGCATCGTGGAAGGCCACGTTCTGAAGTCCAGAACCACCGACGACGAGACCCTTAAAATTCAGTGCCTTAGCTGCCTTAGCAGTAAGAGCACCATAAGCGTTGCTGGAAATCCAGATGGCATCAGCATCAATGAACTTCGCCACTTGATCATTATGTGAAGTTGCAGTCGAAGTGATTTGTTGCCATCCGATGTAGACCATGCCGTATTGAGCAGCCACAGTAGTCATGTATGCATGGAAATCGGTACCTGTGGCGCCTGCTTCATAGATCATGCCGAAGCTCTTCACGCCCTTATCCTGAAGGACGGCGAGCATCGCATTGATGTCGTCCTTGTAATAATCCTGTGAGCGGAAACCGTACTTGTAATCAGCGAAGTTTCCGGCCGCAACTGCCGCCTGGCAGTTGATCTTCTTTGCGGCTTCATACGATGGCGCAGCTGCTTGGTAGTAAGCAGTGATCGAAGGTCCGACAACCATCTTCACGGTGTCGTCGGTGGCGAATTCCTTCGCGTTGGCCACAGCCTTAGCAGGGGCAAGACCATCATCAAGCTCTCTGATCTTGATCTGAGCTCCACCGATACCGCCAGCCTTATTAATTTGATCGGCAACGATAGTCATGGAGTTCTTCTGGGAGACACCAAGCACGGCGAAAACGCCAGTCATCGGCGCTTCAAGGCCAATGGTGATTTCCTTTAAGCCAGAACTCCACGTGCCTTTAGGCACAAGGCCCGGACTATCGGCAGCTTGCGCTGGAATAATTGAAAGAGCAAGGGCCGCTACTGCAAGCGATCCAACCGCGAAACGAGTTTTACGCACGTATCCTCCAAGCAGGGTAGGGAGCGAGCCGTTTGGTTCCACCTTGCGGAACGCTGTTCCGATAATCTTGTCGGCTGATCGTGCCGAGGTCAAGAGGCTCGCAGAGATATTTCCCGAGGGATTTTGGGGTGAATTTTCCGGTGAATTCTAAGGAGCCGAGTTGAGCTGGGCCACTACTTGGAAGAGCTCTTGGTAGGCAGCCGCCAACGCGCTGCCACCCACCGCACCTGGCGGGGTGAGTTCAAGCCAATCGGCCCATTGACCGTAGCGCTCTTGCAATTGGCTCACCACGGAGTCCAGATCGCCATGGACTGTCATGGCATCGACTAACCCGTCGTCCAAGTCGGCTCCCACGAACCCGCCCGAGGCGGCCACCTCATGGAAGTAAGGAACTTGTTGGTACATGGCGAAGGAGGGGCGCAGCAGGTTGCGCGCCTTTACCGGATCTGGCTCCACCAAGACCCTCACCATCGCTGAGCGTTGTGGCGATCTGTTTCCCCGCGCCACCCCTTCGGCAAAGGCAGGCTCTAACACTTCGTGGAGCCACTCCTGGGTATGGAGCCAATTCACTAAGACGCCATCGGAAATCTCGCCGGAGAGCCTGGCCATGCCAGGGCGAGTAGCCGCGAGATGGATCGGAATCTCTTCTCGCAATGGCGGGATCATCCTTTGGTAGCCCGCTACCTTGTAGAACTCACCTGCGAAGTCACATGAGAGACCGCCATGGGCCTTCCACGCTAAGCGAATGACTTCGACATATTCGCGCATACGCACCAAAGGCCGCGCAGGATCAATGCCGTAATGATCACGGTTCCAATGTTCGGGCATAGTCCCGAGGCCCAATTCATATCTACCGCCCGAGATCTCATCCACCGTACCTGCAGCGAGTGCTGTAGTGACTGG
>JBAXIG010000042.1:0-14236 GCA_037138535.1 Actinomycetes bacterium | reverse complement strand
GAAGCAGCTTTCTAGATCTAGGTTATGTGCGACGATCTCTTAAGACCGGAAATACCTCACGAGTCTTATCAACCGTTTCAATATCCAGATCGCAAGTAAGAACTTCCTCATCGTCCCCACCTTCTGCAAGTACTGCTCCCCATGGATCAACGACAACTGACCGACCACCAAGAACAGTGTCTCCTTGTATTCCCACGCCGTTGCAGGCAATCACAAAGCATTGATTCTCGACTGCGCGCGCACGTGTGAGTAGTGACCAGTGCGCAATACGACGTTCTGGCCAAGCTGATGGAATGAGAAAGATCTTGGAACCAAGATCTAATAGTGCGCGATACATCTCTGGGAAACGTACGTCGTAACAGATACTTAATCCGGCACGACCCCACGGAAGATCAACGGTCACGAGATTGTTGCCTGCCGCAAGCACTGTGGTTTCGCCACCCGTAAACCCAAAGAGATGGCGCTTCGCATATTTCCCTACTAACTCGCCGGTCGGTGAAATTACGATTGCAGTGTTACGCAATTTTCCATCGTCGTCGCGAGTGACAAGTGATCCACCATGTAGCCAGACGTGTGCTTCTTTAGCGGCGGCTTGCAACGCGCTTACTGCGAGACCATCAATAGATTCTGCGGTCTCTGAGAATGTGGGAAATGCGAAGCCACCTTGTACCCAGAGCTCGGGAAGGATCACGAAATCGGCAGCTGATTGCGCTCTCACTAATGCCGCGACGCGATCAATGCGTTCGCTAATTGGCTCTGATAAATCGGTCCGCAATTGAATGACATGGGCTCGCATAGGTATTAGCCTGCCACCTATGTCCTCACAGTCGGCAATTCATCCAGAAATGGAACGCTTGCGCCTCGCCTGGCTCGAGAGTGTGGAAGCGATATCCACGCTTGGATCCACCCTCTCTGATGAAGAGTGGGAGGCTCCGACTCCATGCCCCGGCTGGAGTCGAAAGGATCTCGTCAGCCACATTGTGGGCTTGGAATCACGGGTGCTCGGCGGCGAGATCCCTGATCCTGAAACGGTAGATGTCGCTAAGCCGTGGGTGAAGAATCCCGCCGCTAGTTTTATGGAGATCGATGTGGAAGTCCGTCGCGCGCGCCGCGGCCAGATTGTCTTTGGTGAGTTCATCGACATCACACACTTGCGCAATGAAGCGTGGCATTTGGATTTGCGAGAACCCGAGACCCTTATCCACTTTGATCCCTTTGGTGAGATCTCACTCGGGCTACTCCTCACGCGTCGCGTGATGGATATTTGGACGCATAATCAGGATTTGCGAACATCGCTTGGTATTCCCGGGGATGAGCTTGGTCTCGGTGCACAACACTCCTGGCAGCTCCTGGGTGCAGGACTTCCCATGGTCTTTGGAAAACGGGGTGGGGCTAAGCCTGGCGAATCTCTTTCGCTAGAGGTGCGCGATTGCTTTATATCACTCATTGAAGTTAATGACGAAGGTAAAGCTGCTTTTGTTAAAGTACTCAATGCACCCACAACTTCAATTTCGATAAGTGCTCATGAGTGGTACTTACTTGCAGCCGGTCGAGAAGGACGAGAGAAGGCAACTCCTGTTGTGAGTGGAGATTCAGAGTTAGCCAAACGCGTACTAACGAATTTTTCAGTAACGCCTTAGTTATTCGTCATCTCCATTGTCTGCTTTTTTGCCTTTGTTATGGCTCTCGTAGAGCTCGCTTGGGTCTTCAAGAAGTGCTCCGATACGCGCCAAAAAGCGTGAACCAAGTTCTCCATCAATCATCCGATGATCAAATGAGAGAGTGAGTTGGCAAATCGGGCGGACTTTCACCTTGCCCTTCACTGTCCAAGGAATTTCACGGATCTGTCCTACAGCAAGAATCGCACCTTGACCGGGCGTAAGGATGGGTGTGCCGCCATCAATGCCGAGTACACCCACATTGGTGATCGTGATGGTGCCATGTTGCATGCGATTGGGTGGCGTGCGACCTTCGCGCGCAGTATCGACCAAAGTCATTAATTCCCTTGCCAGTGTGGGTATATCCATACCATCGGCTTCGTGAATCACTGGCACGAGTAGGCCACGAGGAGTCGCCGCCGCAAAACCAAGGTTGATGTAGCGACGAATAATTACTTCGTGATTAGCCTCATCCCAGCTTGAATTAATCTTTGGGAATTCTTTTGTCGCCTGAAGCACAGCTGCAGCCACAATCAACAATGGAGAGACACGCAAGCCTTCAAACTCTTCCCAATCCTTAAGTTTCTTAACCGCCTTTAATGTTTTAGCAACATCAACCTGCAACCACACACTTACATGCGGAGCAGTGAAGGCACTCGTGATCATGGCTTGCGCCATTTCTTTGAGTACACCCTTCACTGGAATGCGATCCTCGCGGTGCGGATCGTAAGTTGTTGCAGATGGTTGTTCCATGCCATGCAGTGCCATTGCAGCATCGAGTACATCGGAGCGAGTGATATTTCCGCTCTTACGAATGCGACGGATATCGACACCGAGATCTTTAGCGAGTTTACGAACTGGCGGCTTGGCCACCACAGGACCGTCGTGCAATTCCACGACAATACTTTCCCCTAATTCTTCTTGTGTTCCACTTGCCGCCTTGCGAGCGCGGCGTGCGGGAGTCTGACCTTCCTTGACTCCGTAACCCACTAGTACCGCAGCCTGTTTGGGTTTTCCTGTAGGAACTTCAAGATGACGATCATCTTCTACCGGTGCTGCCGGTGCCGCCGGGGCCGCTGAAGCGTCACCGCTGGGAACGCCATCCTCAATCGTGATGATCACTGTTCCGACATCGACCGTCTCACCTTGATTCACAGTAAGAGCAGTAACCGTTCCAGCGTAAGGCGAAGGAAGCTCCACGGCAGCTTTCGCAGTCTCGATCTCACAAATCATCTGGTTGATGATGACAACATCACCTACGGCGACATACCACTGAAGAATTTCTGCTTCGGTTAAACCCTCGCCCACATCAGGGAGTCGGAAGTCGCGTAGCGCCATGATTCATCTCCTCTAGAAAGCGAATGCTCGGTCGATCGCATCAAGTGTGCGATCTAAGTCGGGTAGGTAATGCTCTTCTAAGCGTGCAGGTGGGTAAGGGACATTAAAGCCGCCGACTCGGAGCACGGGGGCGTCGAGGGAGTAGAAGCACTCCTCGCTGATTTGGCTGGCGATTTCCGCCCCCAGCCCCAGGAAGGTGGGCGCCTCGTGCAAAATCACTACTCGGCCGGTCTTTTGGGCCGACTCAAAGACCGGGGCGAGGTCGAGAGGTGAGAGCGTTCGAAGGTCCATCACTTCAACCGAACGACCCTCTTTCGCGCAGACCGCAGCTACCTCGATGGCAGTGCGCACCGTAGGTCCGTAAGAGATGAGCGTTAAGTCGTTTCCTTCTTGCACAGTTCGGGTCTCATGCAAACCAAGCGAAGGCGCTGCTTCATCGATTTCGGCCTTATCCCAGTAGCGACGCTTCGGTTCAAAGAAGATCACCGGATCATCGGATTGAATCGCTTGTTGCATCATCCAATAAGCATCATTTGGATTGGAACAGGTGACCACTCGGAGACCGGCCGTATGCGCAAAGTAGGTCTCGTTGCTTTCGGAGTGATGTTCCACCGCACCAATTCCGCCACCGTAAGGAATGCGAACAACCACCGGCAACTTCAATGTGCCGAGCGAACGTGAATGCATCTTCGCTAGCTGTGAAGTGATCTGATCAAAAGCAGGATAGACGAATCCATCGAATTGAATTTCGCAGACGGGACGATACCCACGAAGAGCTAAACCGATTGCAGTTCCGAGAATACCGGACTCGGCGAGTGGTGTATCAATAATGCGATCTTCACCAAACTCACTCTGGAGATTTTCGGTAATGCGGAAGACGCCACCTAGCTTGCCAACATCTTCGCCCATGACTAAGACTTTTGGATCTTCAGTAAGTGCTCGACGCAATCCCATGTTGATTGCTTTTCCTAGAGTGATCATTCCTTATCACCCTCTGCAAAAGATTCTAGATAATTAATGTAAGCGTTCTTCTCGGCTTCCAGAATTGGATGTGGTTCGGCATACACATGATCGAAGATGGCTTCAACGTATGGATCTTCGGCATCGATGATGTCGCCACGTAACTTACTTGCCATCGCTTCGGCCTCTTTTTCGATATCTGCGAAAAAGTCCTCATTTACAAGGCCACTTCGGGTGAGATAAGACTTCACCCGAGCGATGGGATCTTTGAGTTTCCACTCTTCCAACTCTTGAGCTAAACGGTAACGACTCGGATCATCTGAAGTCGTATGAGCGCCCATGCGATATGTAAAGGCTTCAATGAGTGTGGGACCTTCTCCAGCGCGAGCGCGCGCGAGTGCTACCCGAGTAACTGCTAATACTGCAAGCACGTCGTTACCGTCTACCCGGACACCAGGAAAACCAAAGCCCGCAGCGCGCTTGTACAACTCGACTTTTGTTTGACTCTCAATTGGTTGGCTAATAGCCCACTGATTGTTCTGACAGAAGAAGACCACTGGCGCGTGATACACCGATGCAAATGTAAATGCTTCATTCACATCTCCTTGACTGGTAGCGCCATCACCAAAGTAAGCAATTACTGCATTGTTACTTTTATCGCGTTGAATTCCCATGGCATAACCGGTGGCATGCAATGTTTGCGAACCGATGACCAGCGTATAGAGATGGAAGTCGTTATCGTGCGGATTCCAACCGCCATGATTTATGCCGCGGTACATCCCGAGAAGTTTCTCAGGTGGGACGCCCTTCGCCCATGCGACACCATGTTCGCGATAGGTGGGGAATGCGTAATCGCCGGGAATCAACGCACGGCCAGATCCCACCTGCGCGGCTTCTTGTCCGAGTGATTGTGCCCAGAGACCAAGTTCTCCTTGGCGTTGGAGAGCAGTGGCTTCCACATCGAATCGACGAACCATCACGAGATCCCGGTAGAGCGCGCGGACTTCCTCTGTCGAAATGTCGAGTGGGTACTCCGGGTCGGTGAGTAATTCGCCCTCAGGAGAGAGGATTTGGACAAGCTGTAATTCGCTCATCGCTCCCCCTCCGCTTAAATGCCTGCCAGCCAGGTATCTGATCAGGCTCTAACCTACCGGGCGAGAATCCACCCTTCCCACCCGTAGGCTGGTCGGGTGCGCCGTAGCCTAGAAAATGTCCCTGCCTACTTGGCGGGTAAGCCAGCTGCCGCCCTGCCTGGGGTAACGAGTTTCAAGGTCTCATCCAACGAGAACCCATACTCACCCTTGCCCGAAGTACTCGCCGCCCTCTCATTTTCCCAGATCAACCGTTATCCAGACTTCTCCAACAGGCGTCTGCGTGATCTCCTAGCGGCGAAGTACCACCTCGTAACAGATAACTTTGCCACCGGAACTGGATCGGTGGGCGTGCTGCAACAAATCGTGCAAGCCACATGCAACTTTGAAGATGAAATTCTTCATGCATGGCGATCCTTCGAGGCTTATCCCATTGTGGCCGCAGTCAACGGAGCTGTGAGTGTGCCCGTTTCATTGCGTGGTGATGAGAGTCATGACCTTGATGCCATGTACGCGGCTATTTCACCGCGCACTCAATTGATTCTTATCTGCCAACCCAATAATCCCACTGGCGTGGCAGCTAAGAGGGACGAACTTATTCACTTCCTGGATCGAGTTCCAGGGCATATCACCGTAGTTATTGATGAGGCATACGTGGAGTTCATCACTGACACGCGCATCGCTGACTCACTTGACCTATTCCGTACCTATAAAAATGTTGCAATATTACGATCGTTCTCGAAAGCATACGGACTGGCAGGCCTTCGAGTTGGTTATGCCATCGCACATGTGGAGTTGGCAGAGGCCATTCGTAAGTGCACACTTCCTTTTGGCGTCAGCACTATTGCCGAAGAGGCTGCTATCGCAGCGCTGAAGCATGAAGATAAATTAATGGTGAGGGTGGCACATATTCTCGAAGAGCGTACGCGCGTCAGCGATGCTCTCAGCGCACAAGGTTGGAAACTCTCCGATTCACAAGCCAACTTCGTATGGATGAGATTGCCCGAAAAGACAGAGCTTTTCACCCAATTAGCGGCCGAAGTCGGTCTCT
This sequence comes from Actinomycetes bacterium, assembly GCA_037138535.1. Lineage (GTDB taxonomy): Bacteria > Actinomycetota > Actinomycetes > Nanopelagicales > Nanopelagicaceae. The sequence goes on along the minus strand of JBAXIG010000042.1, from coordinate 8,138 downwards.
CTGTTCGACCTTATGGAGAAGAAGGTGTACGCATCACAATTGGCGAAGATGAAGCAAACACTCGATTTATTGAATTGGCTTCCAGATTCTTAAATGAATCAGGCCAGTTTTGAGTGACGTAAGGAATTATCAACATCGTCGGGGCACCATCATGGTTGCAATTGCCGCAGTACTCTTTGCACTCAACGGCACCGCTGCACGTTTAGTATTGGATGTGGGTCTTTCAGCTCCGAGGCTTACTCAGATTCGAAGCGCCGGCGCACTTTTCTTTCTTGCCATTTATGTATTGAGTAAGAACGCCAAGTCTCTACGTATTGCCAAGAAGGATGTTCCGTTCCTTGCCGTCTACGGCATCGCAGGTTTTGCTTTCGTGCAGTACTTCTACTTTGTCGCGATTACCAAACTTGGTGTGGGAATTGGGTTGCTCTTTGAATTTACTGCGCCAGTCTGGATCGTGCTCTACGTTCGTTTCTTCCGTCATGAAACGGTGAAGAAGAGAATGTACGCGGCAATTGCCTGCACAGTTTCCGGTCTCGTGTTGATCTCACAACTCTGGTCAAACACGAAGCTCGCACCACTTGGTATCGCCTGCGGACTCATTGCCTCGGTGTCGCTGGCTATCTACTTTTTGCTGGGGGATAAAGGTGTTCACAAACGCGACACCCTTTCACTCGTCACCTGGGGCTTCATTTTTGCCACTCTTTTCTGGGCAATCTTCCAACCTATTTGGAACTTCCCCGCCAAGGTGCTCAACACCCACCTCGACCTTGGCGGACCATTTGTGGGTTCCTCAATCTCTGGCTGGTGGGTAATTCTCTTTATCGTGCTCTTCGGCACTATCGCCCCCTTCCTGCTCACCATAGGAGCCCTGCGCTACACATCACCTGCTCGGGTAGGCGTGATTGGCACCATGGAGCCCATCTTCGCGGGAGCGTTTGCCTGGTGGTGGCTAGGAGAGTCGCTCTCCCTTGTTCAGATGGGCGGCGCCGTAATAGTGCTTTGTGGCATCTTGCTCGCTGAAACCTCTCGATGAAGAACCGCTCATCCTGGTTATGGTCTTATCTTTCAGTCTCTTTTGTTTGGGGATTCTCTTTCCTATTTATGAAGGTCGGGCTTGATTCCTTCTCCCCTTTCCAAGTGGCGTTTCTGCGTTGCGCGCTAGGTGCAGTAGTGCTTTTGATTATCGTCTTTATTCGTAAAGTAAAACTTCCGCGTGACCGGCGACTCTGGTTCCACACATTTGTGGCTGGTTTTTTACTCAATGCCCTTCCTTGGTCTCTCTACTGCTTTGGAGAGCAACGAGTCTCATCATCACTTGCTGGAATATTGAATGCAGCAACACCTCTCTTTACGGTGATTATCGCTCCACTGATGATCGCCAGTGAAAAGCCAAGTCGAAGACGTATCTTCGGCTTGGGAATATCTTTCATTGGTGTCATCACAGTTTTCGGAGTCTGGAGCGGGGGAATCTCGGGAGATATCACCGGAGCTCTACTTTGCCTTGGTGCACCACTCTGTTACGGAATCGGCTCTCCTTACGTGCGCAAACACATCTCACACAAAATGGGAATTCTTGAGCAATCGGTTATGCAGCTTATCTGCGCTTCAGTTATCTTGGTACCTTTTGAAATCATCTTCTTCAAGACGCCACACGACCTGACTGTTTCGCCTATCTTGGCACTTCTCGCGCTCGGAATTCTGGGGACAGGTCTAGCAAACCTCATGATGAATATTGTTTATCGCGATGCTGGTCCTACGGTTGCTTCCACTGTTACTTATGTAATTCCGATGATTTCGACATCAGCTGGCGTGCTTATACTTAAGGAGAAAGTCGCCCTCCATGAAGTGATGGGCGCTGCAGTGATTATCGGTGGATTACTCCTCACCCAACAACGCGCCAAGAGAAATACGTAACTAGCTTTCCGTGTAAATGCAATACTCTCGAGTCTTTGAGGGTTCCCTCGATCGCTGTAGAGTTCTACGATAATTGCCAGAATTCCCTCTCAAAGGAGCCCTAGTGAAGAACCGTTCTCACCTCTGGAAAGGCATCGCCGCCGTATCTGTTTTCCTGATCGCAGCATGCGCACCTGCCAATGATTCATCATCAAGTGTAGCTGCGAGCGCGACCGCCTCGTGTGCTAAAGCTGATCTCAAAACGCTCGCCCCGGGTAAGTTGACGATCGCTACCGGACAACCTGCCTATTATCCGTGGATCATCGATGATAAGCCGGAGACCGGTCAGGGATTCGAAGGTGCACTTGCCTATGCGGTAGCAAATGAGTTGGGCTTTACCAATGCCGAAGTCTCTTGGGTCCGCACTACATTCGATAGCGCGGTCACTCCTGGAGCAAAGAATTTCGACTTTAACCTTCAGCAATACACCATCACAGATGAGCGTAAGAAGGCAGTCGACTTCTCCTCTCCTTATTACACGACCCCACAAGCGATCGTCTCCTACAAGGGAAGCAAAATCGATGGCAAGACCTCGATTGCTGACCTCAAGAATGCCAAGCTGGGCGCTGGAGTGGGAACTACATCGCTCGATGCCATCACCAACGTCATCGGCGGCACTCCACAAGTCTTTAATGACAACGCTGCTGCAGTGGCTGCATTGAAAAATGGACAGATCGATGGATTCGTCGCAGATCTACCTACTATCTTCTACTTGGCTGGTGTCGAAGTGAAGGATGGCATCATCGTGGGTCAGCTTCCGCTCTCTGGTACTGGAGACAACTTCGGTCTACTCCTCTCCAAAGACAATCCACTCACCTCATGTGTGACCAAGGCGGTAGATTCACTGCGTTCGTCAGGGAAGCTTGCTGAAATCACCGCCAAGTGGCTCGGCACAGATGCCGGCGCTCCTGTTCTCAAGTAAGCGCTTGTAAGAGAGTTGGTGAGCTATGGAGAAGCGTGAAAACGAGCACGCTTCTCCATGGACTCCCAGCGCACGTGAACTAGAGAGACGCCAGGTTCGACGGGCGATCACAAAGCAAAAGATCATCATCGCTTCGCTTTCGTCGTTGATTGTTATCGGTCTCTTAGCCGCCGTTGTGGTGACCTCTCCTGGTTTCCAAGTGGTTCGTCAAACCTTTTTTGATTTTAACTACGGCCAAGTTGTCATCAAGACGGTATCCCGTGGAATTCTGGTTAACCTTATGCTCACGATTGTGGCTTCCATTTTGATTAGTTTTATCGCTTTAGTCTTAGCACTATTACGCACGACCAAATCGGCAGCGCTCGTACCATTTCGTTTTCTAGCAACCGTATATGTAGATATCTTTCGTGGCGTCCCACTTCTGTTAGTAATTCTCTTAGTGGGATTTGGTGTTCCAGCGCTTCGCCTTACTGGTATGACTAACAGTGTTTTAGTCCTTGGCACAATTGCAGTGGTACTTACTTACTCAGCATACGTAGCAGAAGTAATTCGCAGCGGAATTCTTTCCATACACCCGAGTCAACGGGCTGCCGCTCGTTCTCTGGGGCTCTCCCAAGCTCAAACTATGCGCCATGTAGTTCTTCCCCAAGCAATTAGCCGTGTGATACCGCCGCTGCTCAACGATTTTGTCTCTCTGCTAAAAGATACCGGCTTAGTTTCTATTCTTGGAGTAACAGATGCAGTGCGCGCAGCTCAAATTCATGCCAGTCGCACATTTAATTACACACCATATGTGGTGGCAGCGATTCTCTTCCTCATCATCACTATTCCGTTAACGCGTTATACAGATAAAGCACTCCACCGCACGTATTCAGCACAAAATGCACAAGGTGAGGCGTAATGAGTAGCGTCTTAGAATTACGTAACGTACGTAAATCGTTCGGCGAGAATGTGATCTTGCACGATATCAGTTTGGCCGTCCCAGAGCACACTGCTACCGTGCTCATTGGAGCATCGGGTTCAGGAAAATCAACGCTCTTACGATGCATCAACCTTCTGGAATCCATTGATGATGGCGTCATTCTTCTCGATGGTAAAGAAATTTCAGATCCTGGTATTGATGGTGATGCAGTGCGACGAAAACTTACGATGGTTTTTCAATCATTTAATCTCTTTCCTCATAAAACTGTTTTAGAGAATGTCACTCTCGCGCCAATTAAGGTTCATGGAAAGAGTAAAGAAGAGGCAATTGAGATTGCTACTTCGCTACTTTCGAGATTTGATTTATTAGAGAAGGCGGATCAATATCCTGATCGCCTCAGTGGTGGCCAACAACAGCGCGTAGCAATTATTCGTTCGCTCGCTGTTAATCCACGTCTATTACTGCTCGACGAAGTTACCTCGGCTCTCGACCCTGTGCTCGTTAATGAAGTACTGAGCATCGTGCGCGATCTGAAGAGTGATGGAATGACGATGGTGCTCGCCACCCACGAAATGGGCTTTGCCACTCAAGTCGCCGACGAGGTCTGTTTCCTTGAGTCAGGAATCATTCTTGAACGGGGACCTGCTAGCGAAGTTCTTGCTCGGCCACAGCACCTGCGCACGCAAGATTTCCTGAAGCGCGTCCACGAAGCCGGGCGACTTTAAGGCGCTTAGCTAATCGGTGTGGCCATATCGACGAAGCGCGAGTAGTGGCCCTGGAACGCCACAGTGACCGTCTTAGTAGGGCCGTTACGGTGTTTAGCCACGATGAGATCTGCTTCCCCTTGGCGTGGGTGATCTCGATCATAGGCATCTTCGCGGTGGAGCAAGATCACCATGTCGGCGTCCTGCTCGATCGAGCCTGATTCACGAAGGTCAGAGAGCAGTGGCTTCTTGTCAGTGCGTTGTTCCGGACCGCGATTGAGCTGGCTGATGGCGACTACTGGGACATCTAATTCTTTAGCGAGCAATTTAAGTTGGCGTGAGAATTCGGAGACTTCTTGTTGCCGGCTCTCGACCTTCTTGCCACTGCTCATTAACTGCAAGTAATCAATGACAACAAGGCGTAGTTCATTGCGCTGCTTGAGACGACGGCACTTGGCACGAATTTCCATCATGTTCATGTTCGGTGAATCATCGATGAAGAGTGGTGCAGCAGAGATTTCACCCATGCGACGAGCAAGGCGACCCCACTCTTCTTCGCCCATGGTGCCAGCACGCATATGGTGAAGTGGAACGCGAGCTTCCGCCGAGAGCATACGCATGGTGATTTCGTTCCGGCTCATTTCCAAACTAAAGATCACCGAAGTGAGACCGTGTTTAATTGATGCCGAACGTGCAAGATCAAGACCAAGCGTGGACTTGCCAATAGCAGGACGCGCGGCAAGCACGATCATTTGTCCGCCGTGCAAACCTTGAGTTAAGTCATCGAGGTCAATAAAACCAGTGGGTACCCCACTCATTTGGCCACCACGTGTGCCAATGGATTCAATTTCATCGAGCGTAGATTCCAAGAGATCGGCGAGCACCATGTAATCTTCTGATGCCCGACGTTCGGTAACAGCAAAAATTTCAGCTTGCGCAGTATCAACTACATCGTCGACTTCACCTTCGACTGAGTAACCAAGTTGCACAATCTTGGTACCCGCTTCCACAAGTCGGCGAAGAATAGCTCGGTCGCGAACAATGTTGGCGTAATAACCCGCGTTAGCTGCCGTGGGAACCGATGAAATAAGTGTGTGCAAATATGGTGCGCCACCCACTCGCGCAATCTCTCCGCGCTTCGTTAACTCGGCAGATACGGTGACTGGATCAACAGGTTCACCACTGGCATAGAGATCGACGATGGCGTCGTAAATAGTTTCGTGTGCGGGGCGATAGAAATCGCGGCCGCGCATAGTTTCAACCACATCAGCGATGGCGTCTTTGGAGAGCATCATGCCGCCGAGTACAGATTGCTCTGCTGCAATATCTTGCGGAGGGGTGCGTTCGAATTCGCGGTCACGAGGGAGTTCAGCAACGCTCATGATTTCCTCTCCTCTCGCCACTTCTTATCCTTGTTATCTTTACTATTCTGCCGTGAGCAGGTGACACTCCCGCGTCAAGACTCAAACGAAGAGTATGAGCGCGGCGCAGACTCTGAATCCAGGCTGTGGAAGTACCCGGGGATGACGGGTCTGCCTCCTGTGGGTAACTGGGGATAACTTAGGATAAATGTGTGGATATCTGTGGATGAATTGTTGATAAGAATGAACCAGGGTGCTCTTTCCCCTGTTCAGCGCCGTGTTCACTCCTAGCGGAGCGGGGGATAAAGAAAGATTTTTAGCGTCTCATTTATTGGACATGTGGCGAATCTAGCGGGCCGGTTTGTGAGCCAGAAAAGCAAAAGGGGCGGAGGTTTCCCCTCGCCCCTTCCACGTTAATAAGTACTGGGTTTAGGCCCCAGTGTGTACATCGAGAGCAATATTGGCGATCACTTGTGGGTGAAGAGTGACCTTCACTTTGTGTGCGCCAATCGTCTTGATGTGGCCAGCAATTGCAATACGACGACGGTCAAGATCTGGACCGCCAGCTGCCTTCACAGCTAGTGCGACATCTTTCTCAGTCACTGAACCGAAGAGACGACCACCCTCGCCTGCCTTTACAGAAAGACGAATGGCGTTCTCTTCGAGCGACTTCTTGATCTGTTGCGCGTGATCAAGATCGTGAATTTCGCGTGACTTTCGTGCACGACGAATTCCTTCGATCTGCCTCTCTCCGCCTGCGCTCCAAGAAATTGCATCGCCACGTGGGAGGAGGAAATTACGTGCGTAACCACTCTTCACTTCGACGATATCTCCTGGATGGCCGAGGCCCTTTACTTCGTGCGTCAGGATGATTTTCATTTCAATCCCCTATCGCGCTGTTGAAGTGTAAGGAAGAAGTGCAACCTCGCGGCTGTTCTTCACGGCTTGTGCAATATCGCGTTGGTGTTGCACACATGCGCCAGTGACGCGACGTGCGCGGATCTTGCCGCGATCGGAGATGTACTTACGAAGAAGGCCCGTGTCCTTGTAATCAATGTACGCAACTTTGTCGCGACAGAAAGAACATGGCTTCTTCTTAAAGTTCTTCTTAAGAGCTGCGGCTTTATCGCCACCGCGGCCCTTACTATCTCTATCTCGTTCTCTTGCCATCGTGGTGCTCCATTTCTGGGTGCCCTGCCTTCGCAGGAATGGTCTGCTCTCTTTCGAGAGCGTGGATTAGGTTGATTTAAAAGGGTGGTTCTTCCATCGAACCGACTGAAGCGCCCCAACCTGCAGGTGCTGATGAAGCCCATGGATCGTCGTTTCCGCCGCCATTTGCTCCACCGTTGCCGCCACCAGCAGGCGCTCCACCAGCACGCGAAGTCTTAGAGATCTTCGCAGTGGCGTTACGCAGTGATGGACCTACTTCATCTACTTCAATTTCAAACACGGTGCGCTTTTCGCCCTCTTTAGTTTCATAAGAGCGTTGCTTCAATCGTCCTTGAATGATTACTCGCATGCCACGTTGGAGAGATTCGGCGACGTTCTCTGCTGCTTGGCGCCATACGTTGCACGACAAGAAGAGTGAGTCACCGTCCTTCCACTCATTCGTAGCTTTATCGAGGTAGCGCGGGGTTGACGCAACACGGAACTTTGCGACGGCCGCTCCCGAAGGAGTGAATCGCAATTCCGGATCGTCGACGAGATTGCCAACGATGGTGATGATGGTGTCTCCAGCAGCCATGGCTATTGACTCCCTTCACTAAAGCGCGTCAGCGCATATCTGGACGGATGACTTTGGTGCGAAGTACGGCTTCATTGAGATTAAGTTGACGATCCAACTCAATAACGGCGGCCGGTTCACAGTGCATTTCGATAACTGCGTAGATGCCATCTGGCTTCTTTGCGATTTCGAATGCCATACGGCGACGTCCCCAGATGTCTAACTTATCTACGGCGCCACCGGCGTCTTTTACAATCTTGAGGTATGTCTCAAGGCTTGGTGCCACGGTCTTCTCTTCCAACTCGGGATCGAGAATGACCATCATTTCGTAATGACGCATACCCACCTCCTTCGGACTAAGCGGCCACGGTCTCTCCGTGGCAGGAGGGTGCATCGGCCTTAGGGTACCCCGCACCCCGGGAGCGTCGGAAATCGGCATCCACAGGCTGGAATCCTGCGGAGCCTAGGCCTGGCCCAGAGGTGGCTGAGAGGTCGCTCAGATACCCTCAACCTATGGAGCGACCCACGGCGATCATCGGTGCGGCCCTGGGGG
>JBAXIG010000041.1:0-15141 GCA_037138535.1 Actinomycetes bacterium | reverse complement strand
TTCAATATCTGAATCACTGAGGTGAACGCCGTGACCGAACACGGTCGGAAGGTCAAGAATCTTGGTGTCTCGGAGCACTTCAGTGGGCGTTTTTCCAAAACGCGTTCGTACATCATCATTTTCCATCAATGTTTCGGAGACATGGAGGTGTACGCGGGCTCCCATTTCATTGCCGAGCTTGGCTACCTCTGCAAGATGTTCGGGCGAATCTGTATATGTGCTGTGGGGCATGAAGTAGAGCGGAATGTGTGGCCCACCGATTTCGGCTGCTGAGGCCGGCCAATTCTTTGCCAGAGCAATTCGATCGGGCCACTTCAATCCATCGATTCCTTCAAAATCGAGGAAGATCGGGCCAGCGATATGGCGTAAACCAACCTGTACCGCTGCCCTATGTGTTGCCGTGGGATGAAAGTACATATCTAGTGCAGTGGTGGTGCCGCCGAGGAGCGCTTCGCCGGCAGCTAGCTCGGTACCGAGTGCACACGTCTCGGGATCCATGATTGCGCCTTCAGCGGCCCAGACGCGTTCCAGGAATCCTTGAAGATCTACGCCTTCGGCCCATCCGCGAAGAAGCGACATCGCCAAGTGAGTATGCGAATTGATCAACCCGGGCATAATCAAATGCCCACTTGCATCAAAAACTTCAACGCCTTCGTGCACGCTAGTGGGATTAATTTCAGAAATCACACCATCACGTACGAGGATCGTGGCACTTTCTAGAATCTCATTAGTCGAGTTGCTAGTTACTACGTACTTTGCATTCGTGATGAGTACCGATCGCATCAGATGGCGCCAATCGCACCATCAATAATGGTGATGACTTTCTGGCTGGCAGCGGCCAGCGATGCATTGATCTCTTCCATGGTGATGGGTTGATCACTCACTCCGGCCGCCGGATTCACAATGAGCGCGATAGAGGCGTAACGCAGGCCAGCTTCTTTAGCGAGAGTCACTTCAGGGCATCCCGTCATACCTACGACGGTGGCACCCGCAAGTGCTGCTAGCCGAATCTCTGCCGGAGTTTCAAAACGTGGACCATTAAATCCGGCATAAACCCCGCGCTCCCGGAGTGGGATGCCTGCGTGCGCCGCTGCCTCACTGAGCGCCCTTCGAATTTGTACGTCGTATGCATCGGTCACGTCAACATGTTGCACGCCACCGAGTTGAACGCCATCAAAGAAAGTACTCTCGCGCCCTGAGGTGAAATCGATGAAGTCATCAACCAGTGAGAGGTCTCCGGCGACGAGCGTCGGATCAACCCCACCCACTACGTTTACTGCAATGACTTTTTCAACTCCGAGTTCCTTCAGAGCAGAAATATTCGCTCGGTAATTCACCTTGCTCGGGGGGATGGAATGATCAGCACCGTGGCGAGTGACGAATTCAATCGCAACACCGTTCCAACTCCCACTCGTCAGAAGTGCATCACCATAGGGCGTACTCACTCTACGAGCAGTGCAACCCTGAAGTGCGGGGAGCGAGTAGAAGCCGGTGCCAGCAATAATCCCGATAGGTGCCATAGGGAGAGCCTAAAGCACAAGGAGGAGGACTAGAAGTTCTCGCTGGGACGGTAGACGCCCCACACGGCACGAAGTTGATCGGCAACTTCACCGACGGTGGCGCCTAATGTGAGAGCCAACTTCATCGGAGGGAGTAAGTTTTCGTTGATGTCTGCTGCAGCACTCTTGATCGCGGCGAGTGCCGCATCGACCGCCGTGTTATCTCGTGTGGCTCGCAATGTCTTGAGCTTTTCGCACTGTGTCGCACCAATAGTGGGATCGACTCGTAGCGGCGTATAAGGCTCTTCTTCACTGATCTGGAATTTGTTGACGCCCACAACCACGCGATCTCCACGATCAATCTCACGGGTGACCTCGTAGGCACTGCGTTCAATTTCACTCTTTTGAAAACTCTTCTCGATGGCAGCTGCAGCGCCACCCATCTCTTCAATTTTTGCCATCAGACGAAGTACTTCAACTTCCATATCGTCTGTGAGAGATTCGACGGCATAAGAACCTGCGAATGGATCAACCGTTTTCGTGACGTCTGTTTCAAAAGCGATTACTTGCTGTGTGCGCAGCGCGAGCCTGGCAGCCTTCTCGGTAGGCAGTGCGATGGCTTCATCAAATGAGTTCGTATGAAGACTTTGAGTACCGCCAAAGACTGCAGCGAGCGCCTGGACAGCAACGCGAACAAGATTTACTTCAGGCTGTTGCGCAGTTAGTTGCACTCCAGCGGTTTGTGTATGAAAGCGCAGCATTTGAGACTTCTCGCTCTTAGCACCGAACTCATCTCGCATCACACGCGCCCAAATACGACGTGCTGCCCGGAACTTGGCAACTTCTTCCAAGATGGTCGTGCGTGAAACAAAGAAGAAAGCAAGGCGCGGAGCAAAATCATCAATCTCAAGTCCAGCCGCTAATGCCGCCCGCACATACTCGATTCCATTTGCCAACGTGAATGCAACTTCTTGTGCAGGTGTGGCACCGGCTTCCGCCATGTGATACCCAGAGATGGAAATCGTGTTCCACTGGGGAAGATTGGTTTGGCAATACTTAAAAATATCCGTGATGAGTCGAATGGATTCACGGGGTGGATAAATATACGTCCCGCGCGCAATGTACTCCTTGAGTACATCATTTTGAATCGTGCCCTTGAGGTCTGCTGCTGCGATCCCCTGTTCCTCTGCAACGATCTGGTACAGAAGCAAAAGAATGCACGCCGGTGCGTTAATGGTCATGCTGGTAGAGACTTCGCCCAACGGAATTCCGGCGAAGAGTTCGCGCATGTCATCTAGAGAATCAATCGCCACACCCACTTTGCCCACTTCACCTTGGGCCAGCGGAGCATCTGAATCCATCCCCATCTGCGTAGGGAGATCAAAAGCAACTGAGAGCCCACCAGTGCCAGCCTTCACCAATTGGTGGTAGCGCGCATTCGATTCCTTCGCCGATCCAAAACCTGCGTATTGGCGCATCGTCCATGGTCTGCCGACATACATCGTGGAGTGAATACCGCGGGTGTATGGGAAGGCGCCCGGTGTACCGATACGTTCAGCTGGAATCCAGCCATCGAGATCGGCTGCTTCATAGTTCGCGTTAAAGGGCAGCCCAGACTCGGTGCGACCCGATGGGTTCGGAGTACTCGAGGGCGGCATAGAAGACATGAACTCCACCGTAGCGCCTGACTCCCCCGATCGCCCAACAGCTGTGGCTGTTCTCACAAGCCCTGAGGTAAGCAACCGCCTCTCGCTCGGTGTGGCAACCCTGCGCTGCGGGGCCCCATTGCCTAACCTGCAATGAAATGAAAATTTATGCGAAGCGGACTCTTTCCGGTGCAGCGCTCACTGTGTTGTTTGGGGCTTTGTTGACCGCTCCCGCTCTTCCAGCGCATGCATCCGACATCATCGGTGGTCCCGCGCTGGGTGGTGGAGTAATCGTCAATTCCGCGCCCGGGGTTGAGGCACTACCGGCCAGCGAAGCCGAGTCATACCTGATTGCAGACCTTGATACTGGTGAAATCCTGGCAGCTAAGAATCCCCACAAAAAATTACCGCCAGCGAGTACTCTCAAAACTTTAACCGCCCTCGCACTCTTACCTCGGCTCGATAAGAGCGCTAACTACATCGGGCAGTTAAGTGACACCAAAGTGGACGGCACGAAAGCCGGCATTTACCCGGGCCGCGCATACTCAATCGATTCGCTCTGGCATGCCCTCTTCCTGCTCTCCGCAAACGACTCTGGCATGGCGCTCGCAAACGCGGCCGGCGGCCTCACAAAAACGCTTACGTATATGCGCAGTGAGGCAAGGCGTATTCAAGCTCTCGACACTGTCCCACGGAGCCCACACGGATTAGACAAGCCTGGACAAATCTCTAGCGCATACGACTTAGCCCTGATTAGTCGTGAGGCGCTCAAGCGCGAAGACTTTCGAGATTATGTAGCTACCACGAAATACACCTTCCTCGGATCTGGCAAAGGCAATAAGCCACTACCTATTTATAACCAAAATAAATTACTCACGACGTATTCGGGAACGATTGGCGTAAAGACTGGCTACACCACGCAGGGCAAGAACACTTATGTGGGTGCCGCTACGCGAAATGGCCACACGATCATCATCACGATGATGCACCTTCCGTATGGCCGCGACGCCCTCGCCATCAAACTCCTGAACTGGGGTTTTAGAGCGCGTGGGAAAGTCACGCCCATTGGCGTACTCGTGGAGCCACTTGAAGGAGCGGCCAAGTTCACCCCCGAAGCGCCGGCAAATGCCAAGATCGCTAAAACGGAAAAGGCCGTTACCCAAAGCTCAGGAATTTCCCCATCAGGGCTTCCGATAAAACTTCTCTTGATTCCCATACTTCTTGTTGTGCTTCTGAGAGTTCGTGTGCGAATTAAAATGTGGAAGCGGGCTCGCTATCGGCGAATAAAGCCGACCGCATCGTAAACGCGTTGCAAAGTATCTTGGGCAACCACGCCCGCCTTTTCAGAGCCAACTTTCAGAATTCTCTCTAACTCGCTCTGATCACTCATAATTTCCTCAGTGCGCTTCTTGAAAGGCTCCACGAACCCAATCACCACTTCCGCAACATCCTTTTTGAAGTCGCCATACCCCTTATCTGAATAGCGCTTCTCAATATCTCCGATTGCCTCTCCAGAGAGTGCTGAGAAAATGGTAAGCAAGTTAGATATCCCTGGCTTCTCACTCTCATTAAATTGCACTTCACGTCCCGTATCCGTGACAGCGCTCTTAATTTTCTTCAGCGTTAATGAAGGATCATCCAGCAATTCAATAATGCCAGCCGCCGAAGAGGCAGACTTACTCATTTTCGATGTGGGCTCCTGAAGGTCAGTGATCTTGGCAGTGCCCTTGACAATATGAGCCTTCGGGATGGTGAACGTTTCTCCAAACCGAGTATTAAATCGTTGGCCAAGGTCGCGTGTGAGCTCAATATGTTGGCGTTGATCTTCACCCACCGGCACTTCGTCAGCTTGATAAAGCAAAATATCGGCTGCTTGCAGGATGGGATATGTAAAGAGGCCCACGGTGGCCCGATCAAGACCACCTTTTTGACTCTTATCTTTAAATTGAGTCATTCGTGAGGCTTCGCCAAATCCCGTGATGCAACTAAGAACCCACGCCAGCTGGGCATGCTCGGGGACCTGCGACTGCACAAAGAGGGTGCAGCGCGCTGGATCAAGACCCGCAGCTACCAATTGGGCGATGGAGAGCAAGGTGCGGTGGCGCAGCGCCTCCGGGTCGTGTTCAACAGTGATCGCATGAAGGTCTACCACGCAATAAAAAGCATCATGGCTCTCTTGGAGTGCCACCCACTGACGGACAGCTCCAAGATAATTTCCCAGGTGGAAAGAGTCATGTGTGGGCTGAATTCCTGAAAGGACGCGAGGCATGACCTTATTCTTCCATCTCTGGTACTTCTGATGCGACGGATTTTTCAACGTGATGGTCATCTACTCGCAATTGCACTCGCGAAATGCGCTTTCCATCGAGCGCCAAGACCTCAAAGGAGATGCCCTCCTGAGAAAAACGCGTACCAATATCCGGTAGCCGTCCCAGGTGGTGAAGGATGAAACCCGCCAAAGTCTCATATGGGCCTTCAGGAAGTTCAATGTTGGTCTCTTCGGCCAGATCCTCCAAAGAGGTAAGGCCATCAACTTCATACTCTCCCGAGAGCGCCTGTGTAGTCACAATCTCATCGTCGTCATACTCGTCTTGAATGTTTCCAAGAATCTGCTCGACGATATCTTCGAGGGTGATGATGCCATCTGTCCCGCCATATTCATCGAGCACAATCGCCATGTGATGGCGCCCGAGCTTCATTTCATTCAATGCTGGAATAAGCAGTTTCGTACCTGGCAAGAAGAGCAGTGGCCGAACAAATCCGGAGAGCGCCATCGATGTGCGGGCTGGGTCGAGGAGATCACGTACATGGATGAAGCCCACAATGTCGTCCGCCGAATCCCTGCGTACCGGATAACGTGAATGTGCTTGAGTCAGTGCAATATCTCGCGCTTCCGACACAGTCATGCTCTGATCCAAGAAATCTACTTCGGTACGGGGAATCATGAACTCGTGAATCTGTCGGTCTGTGGCATTAAATACTTCTTCGACAATCTCTCGTTCCGTGATTCCTAGTGAGGCATGTCCGCTGACCAAGTTGATGATCTCTTCTTCGCTTATCGCATCTCTCGATTTATGTGGGTCAACGCCGAAGAGGCGAACCACCACGTCAGTTGATTTGGACAATATCCAAATAACCGGACGAAAGAGAATGGCGATGCGATCGATAGTGGGTGCAGCTGCCAGTGCAATGGCTTCGGTCTTTTGCAGGGCCAATCGCTTCGGGACTAACTCGCCTAGAACGAGAGATATATAAGCAACTCCCAAAGTCACCAGCACTAGCGCAAGAATATTTGCAAAGGACTCACTGAGCCCCCACTTAGCGAAGGTGGGGGTAAGAAATCGTCCGAGGCGCTCTGCGCCCAGGGCAGCTGAAAGCAAGGTAGAGACGGTGATTCCCACTTGGGCAGCCGCTAAAAAGCGGTTGGGATGCTCCGCAAGTTTGGCGACTTTCGCACCTCGGCGTCCACGTTCGGACAAGGCGCGAACCTGGCCTTCTCGAAGCGAGATCAAAGCAATTTCGGCAGCGACAAAGACAGCCGCGATAATGATGAAGGCGAGCACAAGCGCAACGTTGGCGAAGAATGCGCCCCAGCTCAGGGGTCCGTCTGACACATCCATAGCCTAGCGCGCTACCCGCCCTTACCACTCAGCCCTTATGCTCATCTTGCTTATTCATTCTGTTCATTCATCCTAAGGATCGTCCGGCACGTTCCTGCCGGGAGAATGGAGAAATCGATGGCTGTCGTCAGCTTGCGTGGCATCACGCGCCACTACGATCGGAGCGCAGAGGCAGCAGTCTCAGACCTCAATCTGGAAATCAAAGACGGCGAATTTCTCGTCCTAGTAGGTCCATCGGGTAGCGGAAAATCCACCACATTAAGAATGCTCGCTGGTCTGGAACCACTCGACGCTGGCTCCATCATGCTGGATGGCAAAGACATCTCGCGCCTTGATGCGAAAGATCGAGATGTGGCCATGGTCTTTCAGTCTTACGCGCTTTATCCGCATATGAGCGTTGCAGAGAATATGGGCTTCGCTCTCAAAGTTGCCGGTGAAGATTCCCAAGAAATAGTGATGCGGGTAAGGGAGTGCGCCGCCCTCTTAGGCCTTGAAGGGTTGTTGGAACGGAAGCCCAAGGAACTCTCAGGTGGCGAGCGGCAAAGAGTTGCGATGGGGCGTGCCATTGTGCGCAAGCCTCAGTTATTCCTGATGGATGAACCACTCTCAAACCTTGATGCCAAGTTGCGAGCGAGCACACGCACCCGTATTTCTACGCTTCAAAGAGAGTTAGGCATCACCACGCTCTATGTCACCCATGATCAGGCCGAGGCGATGACTATGGGAACCCGGGTAGCGGTAATGAATCAGGGCAAACTTCATCAGGTGGCCTCGCCTCAGGAAATTTACGATAAACCTGTCGATATTTTTGTAGCCACATTCATCGGCTCCCCCGCAATGAACATCTTGGAACTCTCTTCAGGATCTGCAGCGCAGATTTTTGGGACACATCTCAATCCAGAAACGCTCGTTGGTGTCCGTCCTGATAGATGGGAAATCAGCGATAGTGGAATTGAGGTGCAAGTTGAGGCGGTGGAATTCCTCGGAGCAGATTCGTATTTTTACGCCTCCCTGATCTCAACGAGTACTTCTCTGGTCGGCACCGACTTTCTCATTTTTCGCAGTAAACCAAAAGAGGTGCCCTCCATCGGTGAGCGAATATTTCTCTCACCGAGCGAGATGCACCTCTTTGATAAAACCAGCGGTGTGCGCTTAAAGAACTAACAATCTACGCCATCGCCTTCTGCAGGTTTGTATCGATGGCTGCCAAGAATTCTTGGGTTGTTAACCAAGCCTGATCAGGTCCGACCAAACTCGCCAGGTCCTTGGTCATCTTTCCGCTCTCTACGGTTTCGATACAGACGCGCTCGAGGGTATTAGCGAAATCAATAACCTCTGGTGTGCCATCAAGCTTCCCTCGATGGGCAAGACCGCGCGTCCACGCGAAGATCGAAGCAATTGGATTAGTTGATGTGGGCTTACCTTGTTGATGCATGCGGTAATGGCGAGTGACTGTGCCATGTGCGGCTTCTGCTTCAACGGTTTTGCCGTCTGCAGTCATCAAGACTGATGTCATCAAACCAAGTGAACCAAAACCTTGTGCCACGATGTCGGATTCAACATCGCCGTCATAGTTCTTGCAAGCCCAGACGTAGCCACCTTCCCACTTCAGGGCCGAAGCGACCATGTCGTCGATCAAACGGTGCTCATAGGTGAGACCAGCCTTATCAAATGCGGCCTTGTACTCAGTTACGAAGATCTCCTCAAAAAGATCCTTGAAGCGTCCGTCATAGGCCTTGAGGATGGTGTTCTTCGTGCTGAGGTAGACCGGATAGTGCAAGGTGAGTCCATATTGAAATGAGGCTCGCGCAAAATCCCGAATCGAATCATCGAGGTTGTACATCGCCATCGCAATACCTGGACTCGGAAAGTCAAAGACCTCGAGTTCCATCGGCGCAGAACCATCTTTAGGAGTCCATGTGAGAGTGAGTTTTCCTTCGCCTGGAATTTTCACATCAGTTGCCTTGTATTGATCACCGAAAGCGTGACGTCCAATAACAATCGGCTTGGTCCAACCTGGAACTAAGCGTGGAATGTTGCTAATTACGATTGGCTCACGGAAAATTACGCCACCTAGGATATTGCGAACGGTTCCGTTAGGAGATTTCCACATCTCCTTCAGGCCGAACTCTTCAACACGAGCCTCATCTGGCGTGATCGTTGCGCATTTAACGGCAACTCCATGCTTCTTGGCGGCGTGGGCTGAATCAAAGGTGACCTGATCATCCGTGGCGTCACGGTTTTCAATCGAAAGATCGTAGTAATCAAGGTTTACATCAAGATACGGAAGAATTAATTGATCTTTGATGAATTGCCAAATGATGCGAGTCATCTCGTCGCCATCCATCTCGACGACCGTGCCAATTACTTTGATCTTGCTCATGGGAATCTCCTACAGACTTTGAATGTCTGATTGCTTGCTTCGTACCGCTTCGGCGGCTTCTTTGAGTGATGCAATTTCTGTTGCAGTGAGGGCGGTCTCAACGACCTTGCGAACACCACTCTTACCGATCTCGGCTTCCACGCCGAGATAAACACCCTTGATACCGTATTCGCCATCCACCCAAGCACAGACCGGCATGATCGCACCCGAATCTTCGATGACCGCCTTCGCCATTCGAGCTGCAGCCGCTGAAGGTGCGTAATAAGCAGAGCCTGTCTTGAGAAGTGCTACTACCTCGGCGCCACCATTGCGAGTGCGCACCACAAGTTCTTCAATCTTCTCGGCAGGAAGTAAATCAGAGAGCGGCTTGCCATTAACAGTGCAACGACTTGGCACGGGAACCATGGTGTCGCCATGCGAACCCAAGGTAAGAGTCTTGACCGCGCCCACAGCAACGCCGAGTTCTTCAGCCACAAAGTGTGTGAAGCGTGCAGTGTCGAGCATACCCGCTTGGCCCATCACGCGATTGTGTGGAAACTTTGAAGCGATTTGCGCGAGCGCTGTCATCTCATCAAGAGGGTTAGACACCACAATGATGACTGCGTGAGGACTGTGCTTGGCGATGTTCTCGGCAACCCCGCGCACAATTTTTGCGTTGGTCTCCAGTAGGTCCATTCGACTCATGCCTGGCTTGCGCGGAAGACCCGCAGTGATCACCACAACATCCGAGTCGGCGGTGGCTTCGTATCCGGAACCGTCCATGCCAGTAGTTGCACCGACAACCTTGGTTTCGAAACCCTCAACCGAGCGTGATTGATTGAGATCGAGCGCGAGCCCTTCAGGCTTGCCTTCGACAATATCTGTCAGCACCACAGTCTTAAAGACGTTGTACTCGGCGAGACGTTGGGCGGTTGTTGATCCGTAAAATCCCGATCCAACAACGGTGACTTTTCCATTCAAATGGCCGTTCATCTGCCCTCCTGGGGCTCTCAGAAAATATCTTGATGTAAAGATATTACTTCCCGTGCGGAAGTGCGACTGTCAAGGCCGCAACTCCGACGGCTAAGAGCGTGAGTGTGGCCACATCCACCCTCTTTGAGCGTGACCAGGCCATCTTTCGGCGGGAGCGCCAGTAGGCCATCAGGGCTAAAAGGAGAGCCAGAATGAGGCCACCAGTGCGCAGAAACCCGAGCCCCAAGAAGAGCAGCGCCAGCCCGAGCAAGAGCAGACCTAGGCTGCGCGCTCGAAGCGTCAACTGCGCGTTCTTCATCTCCATAGCCGGAGCCTACTCAGTGAAGCCCCACCCGTTGGGTGAGCGAGTGAAGCCCCACCCGTTGGGTGAGCGAGTGAAGCCCCACCCGTTGGGTGAGCGAGTGAAGCCCTACCCGCTGGGCTAGTGGGTGAAGTGCCGGGCGCCGGTGAAGTACATCGTGATCCCTCGAGATTGCGCGAGCGCGATCACCTCTTCATCCCTGATGCTGCCGCCGGGTTGCACCACGGCCCGAACTCCGCCATCGAGCAAGATTTCTAAACCGTCGGCAAAGGGAAAGAATGCATCACTGGCCGCCACACTCCCCGGAGCGCGTTCACCCGCTCGCGTGAGCGCCAAGCGTGCTGAGTCAACTCGATTCACTTGCCCCATGCCAATTCCGACAGTTGCGCCTTGATGAACCAACACGATGGCGTTACTTTTCACCGCACGCAAGCAACGCCAGGCAAACTCTAAATCCGCAAAAGTTACCGCATCGGCGGGCGATCCACTGACAAGCTTCCAATTACTACTGAGATCGCCTTCCGCTTGATTGCTATCTGAATGTTGTAGAAGTGCGCCACCCAATATAGGTCGAAGATCTACTCCGCTCTTCCTCGGAGGCGCAGCTTGCAAAATACGTACGGAAGGTTTGGCTCGAAGAATTGTGAGCGCCCGCTCTTCAAATTCGGGCGCGATGATCACCTCAGTGAAAACATCTTGGCAAGCCATCGCGACGTCTGCGGTGAAGAGGCGATTCGAAGCGATGATTCCGCCAAATGCAGAGAGCGGATCGCATGCATGGGCAGCTTGATAGGCCGCCAGCAAGGTGCTCGCAAAAGCAATGCCGCACGGGTTTGTATGTTTGATGATCGCAATTGCCGGATCTGAGTGATCCCACGCTGCACGCCACGCGGCATCCGCGTCTACATAGTTGTTGTAAGACATCTCTTTGCCGTGAAGTTGTGCTGCTCCCGCCAGCCCACCGCCACTTGAAGCGCTTTCGTACAACGCCGCTTGCTGATGCGGATTCTCTCCGTAACGAAGGCTCGCCTTAATATTCCACGTAGCTCCGATCCACTCCGGAAATTCCGAGGCGTTCCGCGCAAGCACTGTTCCGAGCCAAGACGCCACAGCCACGTCGTAGTCGGCGGTGTGGGAGAAAGCCTTGGCGGCGAGATGTGCACGTTCTTCAAGTGTGGTTCCACCACGCGTGATGGTTTCGGCGAGCCAAGTGTATTGCGATGGTGAAACCACCACTGCAACTGACCCATGGTTCTTGGCAGCTGCACGGACCATGGTGGGGCCGCCGATATCTATCTGTTCAACACATTCAGCAGGCGAAGCACCTGACGCCACGGTCTCAGTGAAGGGATAGAGATTGACTACCACTAAATCAAAAGGAGTGATACCCAGTTCTTGTAACTGCGCTACATGACTATCTAATGAGAGATTAGCCAGTATGCCAGCGTGAATCTTTGGATGAAGCGTCTTCACGCGACCATCAAGACATTCTGGAAAATCCGTCACACTTTCAACTGGCGTGACTGGAATACCGGCGTCTGAAATATTCTTCGCAGTTGAACCAGTAGAGACAATTTCTACCCCATGTGAATGCAAGATGCGGGCTAATTCAATCAAGCCAGATTTATCATAAACACTCAACAGAGCACGAGTGACGCTTCGGCGAGATTCTGGCATCTCAATTTCCCTTCACGAGAGCTTCAATTACAGATACGAGAAGTTCACGCTCCACGACTTTGATTCTTTCGTGCAACGTTGCCTCAGTATCTCCCGGAAGCACTTCAACGATCCGTTGAGCGATGACTTCACCAGTATCCACACCTTCGTCAACCCAGTGAATGGTGCATCCCGTGTGGCTCACGCCCGCCAACAGCGCATCTGAAACCGCATGCGCCCCAGGGAAGAGCGGGAGTAGTGAAGGGTGGGAATTAATGACACGAAACCGTTGTAAGAAACGTGGAGAGACGATGCGCATAAATCCAGCGGACACCACCAATGTAGGCGAGTAGGAGGCAACCGCATCGCCCAACCGCTCTTCCCACGCGAGACGATCTCCTTGCAATTCGACAACAACAGTGGGGACGCTCACTGCTTGCGCATAGCCAAGAACGCCAGCGGCTGGTTGATCAGAAATTATCGCCGCGACTTCATACACTCCGGCCGAAGCCATCACCGCCGCAGCTAGCGAACCTTGGCCTGAAGCCAGAATCACAATCTTTGGAGGGTCAGTTGGCACAGTAACGAGCGTACTCGGTAGCGTTGCCTCCTATGGAGCGACCCAATATGGAAATTGATAAGAAAGTTCTTCGCCGGCGCTTTGCCCTCTTGGCCTCCATCGCGTCAATCTTCTTGTTGATATTTACGCTGCCTGCCTGGCAGGGCCAAGCATGTGCAATGGCGGTTGCGATTGTTGCTCTAGTGCTCTCTATTCGCTTCTCGACGGCAGCGATGGTCATCAGCATCATCATGATCGCGGTCGCTTTTCTCACTACTATCGGCACGCTCTTGCTCAGCACAGAAATCAATCGATATGCGGAGTGCCAACTCGGAGCAAACACGCACGTAGCAACAAACTCATGTACCGAAGGATTTCGGGCAGACCTAGAGGCGCAATTGAGCGCGATGCGGACGGTTAAGTAAGCCGACCAAGAGTGCACCAAGAGCGCCACCGATAATCAATATTGGTCCGCCAAAGAGCGCGATACGCCAATAGGAGGCGCCAATTGCTGAAAGTCGCCCGCCAAGAAGTGATCCACCTGCGAGCAGGTTAAGCAGAGTCAACACGAAAAGTGCAATCACTCCATGAAGAGCGCCATCTCGCAGTCGAACCTTTATATCCAAGCCGGATTCCACTGATCGATAGCCAGTAAAGATGGACCACACAAGAAGGAGCAAAGGTAGGGCGTGCGTGATGGCGCTGGTCTGCGCCGGGAGCCCGGCAAGAATCGGCAGCGCTGGAATCTCTGCAGAGTGCACTGAAAATGGCGAGAAGAGCGTCCCAGATCCGACCGCAAAGCCTGCCCCACTCACGTACGCCATGGTCATCGCTACCGCATTTGGTAACGCCAGGAGCATGACTGCCGTGATTAAGAGTGTTCCTACAAACCCAGCACGAAGTACCGCATAGAGATTAAGCATCTGAGAAAAATTAATTATGGTCGCTACGAGAAAGAGTATGAGTGAGATGAGAAGCAACCCGGCAATGTTCAAGAGTGAACTTTTCACAATACGAGATAACTCACCTTTGGCTTTGATGAGAAGCGGTGCTTGCAGTGAGAGAGCGGCGATAAGCGTGAGAAGCAATCCTGCTAAGAATGCACTCAGCGGATTAGGTCGAACTGCATGAGTCGCCGAAATCAACGCGACGATTCCTAAGAGTGCGCCATATGTAGTTGAGAGCAAGGTGAGCCCTCCGCGGTAATTCGAACTCTCTTTCGCCATGCGCTTACAGGCACCCCGCAACACAACAATCGGAAAGATCAGAAATCCGAGCGGGGTGAACCATACAAGGCCAGCGACATCACCGGGTGGCAAAGAAAGGTGGAGCAATACCTTGTGGGCGGCTAACCAAATCCAGGCACCACCATGAACCGCGTCGCCAAGTTGACCGTTGCGGCTTCCAGCAAACGACCAAGCAAGAATCGAAATAAGCAGAATCGGTACGAGAGTAAGCGTGAGGGCACGCAGCGCCTCTTGAAGCGCTAAGCCATAAGGATTGCGGTGACCGCTCACCCGCAAACTGTTACAGGATCTCGCGCAGAAGGCGAGCAGTCTCACTCGGTGTTTTGCCCACGCGTACGCCAGCCGCCTCAAGAGCTTCCTTCTTGGCTTGGGCAGTACCTGAAGAACCAGAGACAATCGCGCCTGCGTGACCCATGGTCTTACCTTCGGGAGCTGTGAAGCCAGCTACGTATCCCACCACGGGCTTGGTGACGTGCTCCTTGATGAATGCAGCGGCCCGTTCTTCAGCGTCGCCACCAATTTCACCAATCATGACGATCACCTTGGTCTCTGGATCGGCTTCAAATGCTCGAAGTGCATCGATATGCGTCGTACCAATAATGGGGTCGCCGCCGATACCAATACAGGTGGAGAATCCAAGATCACGAAGTTCATACATCATTTGATAAGTCAGAGTTCCCGACTTAGAGACCAACCCGACTGGTCCCTTCTTCGTAATATCTGCTGGAATAATTCCGGCGTTTGATATTCCTGGAGAGATCAGTCCAGGACAGTTAGGTCCGATAAGGCGCGTATGTTTGCTCGCTTGTGCATACCCAAAAAATTCAGCCGAGTCATGAACCGGAACACCCTCGGTGATAACCACAACCAATTCGATCTTGGCATCGACCGCTTCAATAACGGCACCTTTGGTGAACTTGGGTGGTACGAAGACCACGCTGACATTAGCCTGCGTAGCAAGGCGGGCTTCTTGCACGGAGTTAAAGACCGGAATGACATGGCCATCGATCTCTACTGTCTGCCCACCTTTTCCAGGAGTTACACCAGCGACAACCTGACTACCAGAAGCAAGCATGCGCTTCGTATGTTTGGTTCCTTCTGAACCCGTAATACCTTGAACGAGAATACGCGAATTGCCGTCGAGGAAAATTGCCATATTACTTACCAGCCTTTCCTGCGAGCTCAGCGGCGCGAGAAGCTGCGCCATCCATAGTGTCTAACTGTTCTACAAGCGGGTGGTTTGCTTCATTCAAAATTC
>JBAXIG010000040.1:0-15211 GCA_037138535.1 Actinomycetes bacterium | reverse complement strand
AGGAACTGAGACCACCGGGGTTCACCGTGCCATTTAATTGGGCGCTGTATGCCGTCACACTTGTCGCTGCGAGCGCCACTGGAGTAGGGGCTGCGGTCGGTGACGGAAGCGTGGTGAAAGTTCCAATGGGAGAGGTCGTTACCCCGGAAGAGTTAGTACCTAGCACTCTGAAGTAATACTGAGTCTCTGCAGCCAGCGATCGCAGGTTTGCAGTAACGATCGAAGTGGTCGATCCAGTCACCGAAGCCGGAAGTCCCGAGGCATTAACAAGACCCGTCACCATGGCAGGGTCAGTCGAATACTCAAGAGCCACCGAGGTTGATGCGTTATTGGGATTGACTGCGATGTTCACGTTAGCACCCTGGTGGGTGATGCTCGCGATAGTGCTCACCTGAACTGCCGGGGAAATCACCACAGCTCCCCCATCCGTGGGAGAGAGGTAGAGAAGTTTATTTACGGTTCCATCGGCCAATCCCGTAAGGCCAGTAATCACTCCCGGTGTGGCCGTTGATGTCAAAATATTAGTAACTTGCGCGACGCTAGCCTCCGGATAGAGACCACGGAGTACAGCAACGGCTCCAGCCACGTGCGGCGATGCCATCGACGTTCCAGAGATCGTGTTCGTGGCCGTCGGAGACCCAAACCACCCTGCGGTAATCAAAGAGCCAGGAGCCTGAATATCAACGCAACTTCCATAGTTTGAATACGAAGCTTTTACGTCACTGAGGGTAGTGGAGCCAACCGTGATCGCACTCGGTGCTGACGATGGCGAGTAATTGCAAGAATTTAAATTATTATTTCCGGCAGCCACGACCACCGTAATACCGGCATTTGTAAGGCGCAGAATTGCCGCGTTGAGGGAGGCCGATACAGTACCGCCGATACTGAGGTTAAGAACGGCCTGCGTCTTAGAATTTGGGTTTAACGGACTGAGTATCCAATCAAGGCCCGCGATGACACCCGAGTACGAACCCGACCCTGCGCAGTTAAGAATGCGAACCGGCACCACTCTTGCATTCTTCGCAACTCCATAGATAGTTCCAGCAGCCGTGGTCGCAACGTGAGTTCCATGACCATTGCAATCAACTGTGCCGTTGCCATCAGCGAATCCTGAGTAGCCGGACTTAGAGAGGCGCGATCCTAAATCATTATGTGGATAGATACCGGTGTCACCAATATAAATTGTGGAGCCTTCACCCGCACTCTTATACCCGTAAGAACTTACGTATCCATCACTCGTAAATCCAATGATATTTGTTTGGTCGATACGATCTATTCCCCAAGAGGGAGTCGGTGTTTCATATCCCTGGACTGCATCAGCAGTAACTACTCCATCTTCTTCAACAGAAACGACGTTTGGAATGTTCCACAACAGTGGCGAGAGTGCCCGCGAAATTTTGACGAGATAGCCATCGAATGCGTATTCAAAAGTATCATCGATAGCGCCACCGGCATCCTGGATCGCGAGCGCCACGGCATCGCGCCCATCAGGGTTTATTCGAACGATGTAAGAGCCGGTAGGACCAAGGTCAGTCGCGGCTTGGGCGGGGGCTGCAGCGAAAAGGAATGCGAAAAGAAGCACGCTGGCAATCAGCGCTCGCTTGGCTCCCTTAAACATCGCCACCACTTCCCTTCTCCGCCTACCCATAAGACGCCCAAACTGCGCTTCTGGTTCCCGATAGAGCTCACTTGATTCTCTGGCCCGTAGGGCTAAAAAGCCACTCCGAAACCGGGTATCTCTTTCGCATTTCTCTCTGAGTATTCTGTGACAGAAGCCATAAAAGGGATTATTCACCCAGTTTTGGGGTAGCGGCTATTCTTGACTCCTGCGCGAGACACCACCTGGTGGCGTGAATCCAGAATGAAAGGCCGCATCCATGGGGCTCACTACCCAGGCACCTTCATCGACCTTTTCAGATGAGACGCGCACCAACGCATCCCTCACCAAGTTTCTCCACGGCCTACCAGGCGTTGACCAAGTGGGCGCCGATGAACGCGCCGCCATGCTTTCCACGCGCTCCATCAAAACTTCTGCAAAAGCTGAGGGCATCGACCTTGCCATCAGCATGATTGACCTGACGACTCTTGAAGGCATGGATACCGCGGGCAAAATCAAAACGCTCTGCGCGAAGGCGCAACGTCCCGACCCCTTTGATCCCACCACACCTAGCGTTGCTGCAGTCTGCGTCTACGGAGACAAAGTGGCGCAGGCGAAGTCCTATCTCACTGGCTCTTCCATTCAAGTTGCCGCGGTCGCTACTGCATTTCCTTCGGGTCGCGCTTCTCGCGCCGTCAAAATCCTCGACACCAGCGATGCGGTTGCTCAAGGTGCCGATGAAATCGACATGGTGATCGATCGTGGTGCTTTCCTTGAAGGCCGCTACATGGACGTCTTTGAAGAGATTCAGGCGATCAAAGTGGCTTGCAAGAACGCGCACCTCAAAGTGATTTTCGAAACTGGAGAGCTACGCACGTACGACAATGTGCGCCGAGCCTCATGGCTCGCGATGATCGCAGGCGCCGACTTCATTAAGACTTCTACCGGCAAAGTAGCTCCTGCCGCCACCCTCCCCGTGACTCTGGTGATGTTGCAAGCTATCCGCGACTTCCACAACGCCGGGCAACGCAAAATTGGTATGAAGCCAGCTGGCGGAATTCGCACCACGAAAGATGCGCTCCGTTATCTTGTCTTGGTGAAGGAAACATTGGGAGATGCGTGGCTTACGCCAGAACTCTTCCGCCTCGGCGCATCTAGCGTGCTCAACGATCTCTTGATGCAACGAAAGAAACTCCAAACCGGTGCCTACTCGGGCCCTGACTATGTGACGGTTGACTAATCATGAGCTTTGAATACGCACCCGCCCCAGAATCAACCTCTATCGTTAAGCTGAAGCCCGCATACGGACTCTTCATCAACGGCGTCTTTGTTGATGGCGAAAAAACTTTCTCCACCATCAATCCCGCCACCGAGGCACATTTGGCAGATGTCACAGAAGCCAGCGCGGCAGATGTTGATCGCGCCGTGCGCGCAGCTCGAGTTGCTTTTGGTAGTTGGTCCAAGATGCGCGGCGCTGACCGTGCCAAGTACCTTTACCGCATCGCACGCATCATTCAAGAACGTAGCCGTGAACTTGCAGTACTCGAATCGATGAATAACGGAAAGCCGATCCGCGAAAGCCGTGATGTTGATGTGCCACTCGTGGCCGCGCACTTCTTCCATTACGCAGGATGGGCTGACAAACTCGACTACGCGGGCCTCGGAGCAAATCCACAACCACTTGGTGTGGCTGGGCAAATCATTCCTTGGAACTTTCCGCTCATGATGTTGGCCTGGAAGATCGCACCGGCGCTTGCTGCTGGAAATACCGTGGTACTTAAGCCTGCAGAGACCACTCCCCTTACGGCTCTCCTCTTCGCCGAAATTTGCCAACAAGCAGATCTTCCTGCGGGCGTCGTCAACATCGTTACTGGGGCGGGCGAGACAGGCCGTGCACTCGTCAATCATCCCGACATCAACAAGGTAGCGTTCACTGGATCCACCGAAGTGGGTCGCTATATTGCGCAAGCAGTTGCCGGCACAAATAAGAAAGTCACTCTCGAACTCGGTGGCAAAGCTGCGAATATTGTCTTTGATGATGCAGCTATTGATCAAGCGATTGAAGGCATCGTCAACGGAATCTTCTTCAACCAAGGCCATGTCTGCTGCGCTGGATCACGGCTACTCGTACAAGAGTCCATTGCAGAAACAGTTCTCGGTTTGCTCTACGAGCGGATGAAGAATCTTCGAATCGGTGATCCAATGGATAAGAACACCGATGTGGGGGCAATTAACTCAGCAGCCCAGCTCTCCAAGATTCGTGAACTCAGCGATGCCGGTGAAGCAGAAGGTGCCGACCGATGGTCAGCACCATGCACCCTTCCCGAAAAGGGATTCTGGTTCCCGCCAACCGTCTTCACCAACGTCTCGCAAGTGCACCGCATCGCGCGCGAAGAAGTCTTCGGGCCAGTTTTAAGCGTGCTTACATTTCGCACTCCTGATGAGGCAGTGGAGAAAGCAAACAACTCTCCTTACGGACTGAGCGCTGGTATTTGGACCGAAAAAGGCAGTCGCATTCTCGAGATGTCGAGCCGATTGCGCGCTGGCGTTATCTGGGCAAACACATTTAATAAATTTGATGCCACCAGCCCCTTCGGTGGATACAAGGAATCGGGATATGGACGTGAAGGCGGCCGTCAAGGCCTGGAGCCCTACCTCAAGGTGGCGAGCAAATAATGAGTGAACACATCGAGGTACGTCGCACCGCCAAACTCTTCATCGGTGGCGCATTCCCGCGCTCTGAATCAGGACGCACCTACGAAGTGACTAGCCCCGAAGGAAAGTTCATCGCCAACGCCGCCCAAGGTTCGCGTAAAGACGCACGTGACGCGGTCACTGCCGCGCGCGCGATTCAACCTAAATGGGCGGGAGCGACGGCATATAACCGCGGACAGATTCTTTACCGCATCGCCGAAATGATGGAGGGGCGTCGCGCGCAATTTATCGACGAAGTCTCCCCTTGGGCAAAGAGTGCGAAGAAGGCAGAGGCTGAAGTTGATGAAGCGATCGATCGCTGGATTTGGTTTGCGGGCTGGAGCGACAAGATCGCCATGGTCGTTGGATCTAGCAACCCTGTTGCTGGACCCTTCTTCAACTTCTCCGTGCCAGAATCTACCGGCGTAGTTGCCGCCATTGCTCCCGGTAGACCATCGCTTTTGGGGCTAGTAGACACCATCGCGCCGATTATCGTCTCCGGTAACACCACCGTCGTAATTGCATCGCAAGATGCGCCCATGGCTGCGGTCACTCTTGGCGAAGTATTAGCCACGAGCGATCTTCCTGGCGGCGTTATTAATATTCTCACCGGCTCTTATGCAGAAATTGCACCATGGCTGGCAAGTCACATGGATGTCAACGCTATTGATCTCTCCGGAGTGGATGACAAAAAAATAGCTGCTGAATTAGAGAAAGCTTCCGCTGAGAATTTGAAGCGCTGTTTGCGCCCTGGAACAGAACTCGATGGGCTTGCTCGCATCAAGAATTGGCTCGAGCTCAAGACAGTCTGGCATCCCCGCGGTTTCTAGATTTGGACTAGATTTAGCGCATGATCGATCCTCTCGCCCTCGCCCAATCAGCCGCTGAAGCCATCGCAAAAGCCACCAAAGTTGCCCAGCATGACGTTGCCTTAGTCATGGGCTCCGGATGGGCCGATGCCGTCTCAGCACTCGGCAGCCCGTCAGCAGAGGTAGCCATGAAAGATCTCCCGGGCTTCCCACCACCGGCAGTTGAAGGCCATGGCGGCAATGTGCAATCGATCGCCATCGGCGACAAACGCGCACTCGTCTTCTTAGGACGTACCCACCTCTACGAAGGCCACGGCATCGAAGCGGTCGTACATGGAGTGCGCACCGCAGTCGCCGCTGGTGCCAAAACCATCATCCTTACAAACGCGTGCGGTGGTATCAATACCGCGTATCGCGTGGGCGAGCCTGTACTCGTTCGCGATCACATCTCCTTCACCGGTATCTCACCACTTGCCGGCGCACAATTCGTCGACCTCACCACGTTGTACAGTCCGCGACTTCGCGCGCTAGCCAAAGAGATCGATCCTTCACTCAAAGAGGGCGTTTACGTCCACTGGCGCGGACCTGCATACGAAACTCCTGCTGAGATCAACATGATGCGAATTGTCGGAGCCGATCTCGTGGGGATGTCTACTGTTCCCGAAGCTATTGCCGCACACGCACTTGGTGCCGAAGTAATGGCGATCTCTCTGGTTACCAATGCTGCCGCAGGCGTAACTGGCGAAAAACTTAATCACCTCGAAGTAATAGCGGCCGGTAAAGCGGCTGCATCTCGCATGGGCATCCTGCTTCGTGAGTTGATCACCAAACTTTAAAATGGAAAAGGAACTCGAAGCGGAAGTTCGCGCCTGGATTGATGATGATCCAGACGATGAGACGCGTGCGCAATTAGTGGCCGCACTCGCCACTAATAATGAAGTACAGCTTCGTTCCTGGTTTGCTGGATTCTTGGAGTTCGGCACCGCTGGTCTTCGTGGCCCCATGGGTCCTGGTCCATCTCAGATGAATCGTGCAGTTGTAGGACGCACCGCACTTGGTCTCGCGGCTTACATGAAGGAACGCGGCCTCACATCGATCGCCATTGGATACGACGCCAGACATCGCTCATATCGCTTCGCACTAGACACCGCTGAGTTGATGGTAGGCGCCGGCATTGCAGCCCACGTGATGCCGCGGACGCTGCCGACCCCGCTACTCGCTTTTGCAGTGAACCATCTTGGCGTTGATGCCGGCGTGATGGTCACTGCCAGCCATAATCCACCCGCGGATAATGGATACAAGGTTTACCTTGGCGGAATCGTTGACGGGATTGAATACCGTGGATCTCAAATCGTCTCCCCTGCTGATGCTCAGATAGCTGACAAAATTGCGACAATCTCTTCGCTCATGAGCGCGCCGCGATCCAATTCTTGGAAGACGATTGATGAGAGTGTTATCGAGGCCTACCACGTAGCAACATTGCGGCTAGCCTCTCCTGGAAAGAAAGATCTGCGCACTGTGCATACGGCGCTGCATGGTGTCGGCACCGAGACTTTCCTGAAAGTTTCCGAGTCTGCTGGGTTTTCTTCTGTTATCAGTGTGCCTGAGCAAGCCGAACCTGATGCTGACTTTCCTACTGTTGCCTTCCCCAATCCCGAAGAGAAGGGCGCGATCGATTTAGCTATCGCACTTGCCATTCGAGAAGAAGCAGATCTCGTGATTGCCAATGACCCCGATGCAGATCGCTGCGCGGCTGCCTTTTTCGATCGTGAAATCGGTGCCTGGCGGATGTTTCGAGGAGACGAAGTCGGCGCCATTCTTGGTGAAATGATCGCCCGAGGGAAGAAGCCCACACCACACTTCGCTAATTCGATCGTCTCATCGTCTTGGCTTGGAAAAATTGCTCAGCATCACAATATTGCATTCAACGAAACGCTCACAGGGTTTAAATGGATCACCAAAGTTGATGGGCTCTCTTACGGATACGAAGAGGCCTTAGGGTACTGCGTGGATCCAGACACAGTAAATGATAAAGATGGCATCTCTGCCGGCCTTAAGTTGATGGAGATTGCCGCCGCGCTTAAGTCAATAGGCAAGACGTTCAACGACCTGCTCGATGAATTAGCCGTAAGAGATGGCGTCTACCTGACCGATCAAGTCTCCATCCGAGTCTCCGACATAAACTTCATCACCTTAAAGATGAAAGCTATCCGAACGACTCCCCCACACACACTTGGCGAGGATCCACTCACTCACTACGAAGATCTTGCATTGGGTGCGCATCTCCCGCCCACAGACGGACTCCGCTTTGAAACTTCGCGCAGTCGACTGATCATTCGTCCTAGCGGAACTGAACCTAAATTAAAGTGCTACCTAGAAGTAGTCATTCCAGTTTCTAGTGATGGACTTGTGGCGGCAAAAGAAGTGGCCCGACAGGTGATGGCAGCCCTTAAGGCAACCACTACGGCCCTGCTTGCTGATTAAAGCGCCAAATAGCCGGGTTTTACTACCTTTTCAATGATCTCTAAACGTTCTTCGAATGGAATGAAAGCACTCTTCAGCGCATTAACTGTGACACGTTGGTAATCCAGTAGGGACCAATCAAAAGCTTTTGAGAGTTCGGTAAATTCATGCGTCATAGATGTCTTACTCATGAGACGGTTGTCGGTATTTACCGTGACTCTAAATCGAAGCTTCGCTAACTTACCGATGGGATGATCTGCCATTGACTTGGCTGCACCGGTTTGTAGATTCGAACTAGGGCAGAGCTCCAAGGGAATGCGACGATCGCGCACATACGAAGCAAGTTTTCCAAGATGCGCCTCGCCGTCAACGAACGTGATGTCATCCATAATGCGAACGCCGTGGCCGAGTCGTTCAGCTCCACAGATCTGAATCGCTTCCCAGATGGAAGGTAACCCGAATGCCTCGCCGGCGTGGATAGTGAAGTGCGCGTTCTCTCTGCGCAAGTATTCGAAGGCGTCTAATTGCAAGGTAGGTGGATACCCAGCCTCTGCCCCTGCGATATCGAAGCCGACGACCCCACGGTCGCGATACTCCACGACTAGATCTGCAGTGTCGTTGGCGGCATCAAGATTACGAATCGCGGTCAAAAGTGTGCGAACTTTAATGGGTTTTCCCAGTTCACGAGCTTCTTCTTCGCCTTGCGCAAATCCCACCAAGACCGCCTCGACTACATCGCGCATCCCCATGCCGTCGCCAAGATGTAGCTCCGGGGCGAACCGGATCTCTGCATAGGCCACACCGTCTGCTGCCAAATCAAGTGCGGCTTCGCGGGCCACCCGCGTAATAGCTGAGGGAGATTGCATGACGCCTACGGTGTGCGCAAAAGTTTCTAAGTATTTTTCTAGTGATCCTGAATCGGCTGCATCAGCAAACCACTTTGCAAGCGACTCTGCATCCGTGGCGGGCAACTTCGAATAACCTGACGCTTTAGCGAGATCGAGAATTGTTTGCGGCCGCAGGCCGCCATCGAGGTGATCATGTAAGAGCGCTTTAGGGGCACGACTTAACTCATCTTGACTGGGCTTACGATCTAAACTCATTCTTCTCTATTCACTAATTCTGGGGAGAAAGCTGGCGTGCAGATAGCCACATACTCTGCACCTTCTGGTCCCACGGAGTAACGCACGCGCTCCCCTTTGGAAGTCACAATCGATTGTCCGGCGTTGACAGTAAAGGTCGTGCCTTCACACTCCACCAGCACAGTTCCGCGCAAGACCACCGTGACTTCTTCAAACTCTGGAGTTTGGAATGGCTCTTCCCAACCAGCGGGGGCAATCATTTTCGCGACCGAAATATGAGAACTTTGAGTGGCTACGCCACCGACAAACTCATCGATCACTTTGCCACCAGGAACGGGGATTTGTACGGGAGCTTTGAGGAGGTGAGGCATACGCCAATCTTACGCGGTAATTCGATCGACAATGAGCGGCAGTGTGGCGCTTGCCTTTTCACCTATTGACCAGCCGTCTTGCAAGGCTTCTAGCGCGTGTGCAAAGCGCTCAGGGGTTTCGGTGTGGAGAGTAAAAAGTGGTGAACCTTTTGCAATCTGTTCACCTGGCTTGGCATGAATCTCGATTCCAGCTCCGGCTTGCACCACCTCACCTTGGCGCGAGCGCCCAGCACCTAACCTCCAGGCAGCCACGCCAACAGCAAGGGCATCCATAGAGGCGACTACGCCACTCTTGCCGGCAACTACTACCTCTTGATGGGCCGCCACGGGAAGGGGAGCATCCGGATTGCCCCCTTGAGCGCTGATCATCCGACGCCAGACATCCATCGCACTACCATCGCGCAAGGTTTCTGCTGGATCTTTTTCGATGCCCACCATGGTGAGCATCTCTCGAGCAAGTGCAAGCGTGAGTTCGACGACATCTTTCGGTCCGCCGCCAGCGAGTACTTCTACCGACTCGCGCACCTCTAAGGCATTCCCCGCGGTGAGGCCGAGTGGCACATCCATAGCGGTGACAAGTGCGACTGTATTGACTCCCGCGTCTGTACCCAATGCCACCATAACTTCTGCCAATTCTCGAGCTTTCTTCGGATCGCTCATAAATGCGCCAGAACCAGTTTTTACATCGAGCACCAGCGCGCCAGTACCTTCAGCAATTTTCTTACTCATAATTGATGAGGCAATAAGCGAAATAGCGGGCACAGTTCCCGTAACATCTCGAAGCGCGTAAATTTTCTTGTCGGCAGGAGCCAGGCCGGCACCCGCGGCGCAAACAACCGCACCCGTACTCTGCAATACCTCAAGCATCTCTGCATTTGATAGAGAAGCACGCCAACCTGAAATCGACTCTAATTTATCGAGCGTTCCGCCCGTATGTCCCAGTCCACGACCGGAGAGCTGTGGCACAGCAGCACCACATGCAGCGACAATAGGGGCGAGTGGCAACGTTATTTTGTCACCTACTCCGCCAGTTGAGTGCTTGTCCGTAGTGGGGCGATCGAGCATCGACCAACTCATCCGTTCACCGGTGTTAATCATGGCGGTGGTCCACCGAGTGATCTCTTTACGATTCATACCGTTGAGAAGAATTGCCATCAGAAGCGCCGACATCTGCTCGTCAGCTACTACTCCACGGGTGTATGCATCAACAATCCAGTCGATGTGTGCAGGAGATAATTCGTGGCCATCTCGCTTGGCACCGATCACGTCTACTGCAGCAAAAGGTTCAACACTCATGTCAATTCTTCTCTAAATGCGAAGGGCCGAAGGCTTCGGGAAGGACTTCCTTCATGCGTCGCACACCGGTGGGCATCCAGACTTGTAGTTCGGGGCCGCCATGCTCAAAGAGTAATTGGCGACAACGACCGCAGGGCATCAGCGCCTCACCCGCGGCATCCACGCATGCAACTGCTACTAGGCGTCCGCCGCCCGTAGCGTGGAGCGCAGAGACCATTCCGCACTCAGCACAAAGAGTGAGGCCAAAGGAGGCGTTCTCTACATTGCAACCCGAGACAATTCGTCCATCATCGACAAGTCCGGCGACTCCCACTGGGTACTTCGAATAAGGCGCATACGCGTGTTCCATCGCAGAGATGGCCGCAGCCTTAAGGACTTCCCAATCAATCTGAATGCTCATAGAGCACTCATCATGCTGAAAGACCGGCCATAAGTCGACCCACAAGACCGCGCTCGGCCTCTTTGGCATCCAAAATGGCCACGATCTTTCCACCAAACATCACGGCAACGCGATCGGCGAGCGAAAGAATTTCATCCAACTCGGCCGAGACCAAGAGGACAGCAGCTCCGGCATCGCGCGCAGCGATCAGTTGATTGTGAATGAATTCAATCGAACCTACATCGACTCCACGAGTCGGCTGCGCAGCCACCACCACACGAGTGTCTTGGCTCAGCTCACGTGCGACTACGACCTTCTGCTTATTTCCGCCCGACAGAGCGCCCGCAGTTGTTTTGATCGATGGAGTTCGAATGTCAAACTCCTCCACCAATCGAGTGGCATTCTCTTCTAAAGCACCAATATTGCGAATCCAACCCTTCGCAAAGGGATCCCGATCGAATTGATTCAGAACCAGGTTATCTTCAATCGAATATGAGGAGACGAGCCCATGCTTTTCGCGATCTTCCGGGATGTGAGAGACACCCATGGAATGAACCTTATGTGGATGCATATCAGGCGTCGCTTCTCCTGAGACCAGAACTTCCCCGCTCATGCGCGGACGCATTCCGCAAATTGCTTCTACAAGCTCTCGCTGACCATTACCTTCGACACCCGCGACACCCACGATTTCGCCCGCACAGACTTCTAAATTGAGTCCATTAACAGCCAAATGCTTGCGGTCATCGTTGACATGCAAGTTTGTGATCACCAAAGTTGCTGCCTCTGGTTTTGCTTCGCCTTTTTCGACTTGCAAAACCACATTGCGACCCACCATGAGCTGGGCAAGACCCTCTTCGTCGGTTTCCTTTGGAGAGGTACTGCCAGCGACGCGACCATTGCGAAGCACTACGACGCGGTCAGCAACTGCCATCACCTCGCGGAGTTTGTGCGTAATAAAGAGCACACCCACACCTGAAGTCGCTAAGTTTCTCATTACTTGCAGAAGATCATCGGTCTCTTGTGGGGTGAGGACTGCGGTGGGTTCATCAAGGATGAGAAGATCAACGTCTTTGCGAAGCGCCTTGAGAATTTCGATACGTTGCTGAGTGCCAACAGGAAGGTCCTCTACAAACGCATCAGGGTCAACTTCGAGTCCATACTTTTCAGAGAGTGCTAGTACTTCAGCGCGTGCTGCTTTCATGTTGAGGAAGATTCCGCGCTTTGGCTCATCTCCAAGGATGATATTTTCCGTAACCGTCATCACGGGAACGAGCTGAAAGTGTTGGTGCACCATTCCAACTCCACGTGCAATTGCACCGCTTGTATCACCCGGAGTAATAAGTTCACCTTTTATTCGAATCTCCCCCGAGTCGGGACGTACCATGCCAAAGACGCTCTTCACGAGCGTAGATTTTCCGGCACCATTTTCACCGAGTAACGCGACGATCTCGCCAGCCGCCACCGAGATAGAGATATTTTCATTCGCAACGACGCCAGGGAAAGTCTTGGTGACGTTAGTGATGTCGAGGAGCGCACTCATTAGGCTTGTTCCTTTTCATACTGCTGGCCCTCAGCGGCTGGTGGCCTTACTTTGCCAGCCGAGATAGCAAGAACAACGATGGTAAGTACATAGGGAAGCATGTTCACGAATTGTTCGGGGATATGCGCAACGTCAGCAAACATCAATTGGTTTGTAACAGCCTGAGTGAGCCCAAAGAACATGGCTGCTGCGAGTGCGCCCATTGGATTCCACCTACCAAAGATCATCAAGGCCAAAGCGGTAAAGCCTTTACCAGCGGTAAACCCGCGATCCCACGAGCCCACTAGTTCCAAGCTTAAGTAAGCACCCGCTAGACCCCCTACTGCACCTGCGAGGGCAACGTTCAGGTAGCGAAGCCTAAAGACTGAAACCCCCGCAGTATCTGCGCTACCGGGATGCTCGCCAACTGCACGAGAGCGCAGCCCCCAGCTAGTGTGATAGAGCGCCACGTAGAGAGCAAATATGACAACCAGCCCAAAATATACAAGTGGTCCGTTCATGAATAGCACTTGACCAAAGAATGGGATATTCGAAAGAACGGGGATGTCTATCGGGGAGGTAGTTGGCGCCGTGCGGCCTTGCTGATAGAGAAATGATGTCAATCCGGTTGCCAAAATATTGATGATCGTTCCAGCAATAATTTGATCCATTTTCCATGAAATAGACATAAAGGCCAAGAAGAGCCCCGTCACTACCCCGGCAAGGATCGCCGAAAATATTCCGTAGATGCCGTTATTCGTAGACGATGCGACGAAGAATCCAATGAAAGAGGAAAAGAGGAGAGTCCCTTCAATTCCAATATTTACGATTCCAGTGCGCTCGCACATGATGCCGACCATCGCAGCCAGCGCTAACGGAAGACCGAAAATCATAGCCGTCGCAACTACCGAAGTCGTAATGACTCCATCTCTCGAATAAAGGTACCCAGTAATTACGATCAAGATGAATGTCAAAATCCATTTAAACGTGAGAAACCTTTTCATCAGTTGCTCCAACCGCTAGTGATCTTTGCTCCTACTTCGGTGCTCCTGAGCCATTTTGATAAGAATGGCGCTGTGACGCAGAAGAGAATAAGAGCAAGAATGAGATCGACGATCTCGGGCGCTACACCTGCATCGAATTGCATACTCGCAGATGCCCCGCGGATGCCTCCGAGCAAGAGCGCACCCGCAATCACGCCAAGTGGTTTTGCTCGCCCAAGCAAGGCAATTGTGATTCCGTCAAATCCCAGCCCAGTGTTAAAAGTAGGTTCGAACCGGCCGATAACTCCGAGAGTTTCAATGGCACCACCCAATCCTGCAATTGCGCCTCCCACGCCCATGGCGATTAGAACTGAACGCTTTACCGAAATACCTGCGTACCACGCCGCATTCTTATTACGACCTACCGTGTCAAGCCTAAAACCGCTCGTGGTGCGTTGGAATACCCACCAGACTGCCCAAGCCAGCAAGACTGCAAAGAAGAAACCAGCGGGCAACCCGAAAATTTTAGGGATCGTGGCCGAAGGTAAGACTGCCGAAGTGCGAGCTAGTGTTTGTCCCGGCTCTTGAAAGTTATGACCTGCCAAGTAGTCAACTAACGCCAGCACGATGCTATTTATCATGATCGTCGTGATGACTTCGTGGATTCCGCGATAGGCCTTCAAAGCTCCCGCTATCCAACCGACCAATGCCCCAAAAGCAATACCAAATAGCAACGCAATCGGAAGGTGGATGTAAATCGGTAATCCATGAATTGAATAGCCAGCCCATCCAGCAGCAAGTGCGCCCGACACCAATTGCCCTTGTACACCAATATTAAAAAGCCCTGAGCGCAACCCAATAGTCACCGCAAGCCCGCTCAACATCAAGGGGGTCGCCTTGCCTAATGTTTTAGCAAAACCTGCCCAAGATCCAAATGCGTGACTAAAGAGAGAGCCGTATGCGTCCATCGGATGCGCACCCTGAAGGAACATCAGTAGGGCTCCTACCGCGAAAGCAATGAACACAGCTACTAGCGGGGTCAACCACGACCTAAAAACCTTCGCATTGAACACAAAAATCCTTTCGCGACTACTGACTGACCCGAGTCAAAACGGGAGCGGGGAACACACCGAAGTATGTCCCCCGCTCCTTTCCTGCAATTTCTTAGCTGATTACTGCTTTACGCCTGTAGGAAGTGAACCGTCAATCAATTTCTTGAGAGTTGCGGCAACCTTCTTTTGGACTGCGGCAGGAACCTTGCTTGCGAGATCGTGGTAAGGAGACGCGCCCACAGTGCCAACGAAGTTGCCACCCTTGAAGGAACCATCCTTTATCTGACCCACGAGAGAACTCACTCCAGCAACAAGGCGCTTCTCGGCTGAGGAAACTAGGCAACCATGTGCCTCAGGGAGAGTGAGCCATTGATCAAGGTCAACGCCGATGCAGAGTGCACCTTTCTTCTTTGCAATCGCTGCAAGTGCACCGTTTCCGGTTCTTCCACCAGCTGCGAAGATGACGTCATAGCCTTGTGAGAGGTACTGCTTTGCAGTGGTAGCTCCCCAGACTGGATCATTGAAAGCGTTGGCACCGGTGTAGTACACCGTGGATGCCTTAGCAAGCTTCTTCTTTTGCTCCTTGCCAGCAAAAGCTACGCCATTAGCGAAGCCTTCGATGTACTTACGGACTGGAGGAATGGTGCTTGGTCCGCCAGCAATTGCGGCAGTCTTGCCGCTCTTCGTAAGGTAGCCCGCAAGGTAGCCAACAATAAAGCCGCCCTTATCTTC
The DNA here is from genome assembly GCA_037138535.1 of Actinomycetes bacterium. Lineage (GTDB taxonomy): Bacteria > Actinomycetota > Actinomycetes > Nanopelagicales > Nanopelagicaceae. Next base: position 234 of record JBAXIG010000040.1, on the reverse strand, counting down.
ATCGAAGATTAGTCCGCTGAAGTTAGCAGCAGTAGTACCGTTGAATTGATCCACACCAATGAATTTGATGTTTGGGTACTTCGCTGCAGCAGCCACACCCCCCTCAGCCATCAACAAACCAACCCCCACAACGACCTTCCCCCTCTTACAACCAACCAGCTCAATCCTGCCCCCGTAATCCTTTCCATCAACCCACCCGCTCTCCCTCCCCCACCCCCCCGCCTTCCCCCCACC
>JBAXIG010000039.1:0-15265 GCA_037138535.1 Actinomycetes bacterium | reverse complement strand
GCAATCAGAGTATGAAGTGTGATCAGATCTTCCGCGGTGAGCGCAGATCCTCCACCGACTAACTCATCTAACGTGGGCATCTACTTATCCACTTGTAAAACGAATTCAATTTCAGTGGGTCCAAACCACAGCAATTCATGTCCTTCGACTTCGCTCACTACAAATTGTGCTTCACCATCACCAGCAGCAGCCCTGTCGAGGAGTGTCGCTGCACTCCTCACATCTACAAGCGCCTCATCTCCATCGATGAGCGCAGATTGCAACTCCGCAAAAGTCAGCGCGCCATTAATCGCAATCCCACCCCGAGGCTCCACCTCACTGCCTACAAAAGATTCGGGGACATCAAAAGCTAAGACGACACGGCGAAATGTGGCCTCTCTTCCTTCTTGAGAGATAAGGAAGAGGGACTCTTTGGCCGCAATACTTGCCGCCACGTACTCAAGCTCTTCTTCTTCGCCTTGCTCATACCATTCGGCCAGTGTCTCAGTGACTGCGTAGGCGCGATCGACTGAGAAAGTGCCTATAGCCAGCCACTCCGTAGCGAGCGCAAAGGTGCTGGGGATGTAGATCCGCATGAGTCCATTCTCTCACTAGGTGAGCGAGCAACCAAAGAGGGCTTCGAGCTCCATGAGTGTGCTTTCATATTCGCGGTGATGAACAGCCACCAGCCCTACGGCTCGAGCCCCTTCAATGTTCTTCACCAGATCATCCACAAAGACCGCCTCCGATGGCTCCACCTGGAGCAAACCGAGGGTGTATTGAAAAATTTCCGCCTCTGGTTTACGCATTCCCACTTCCCCGGAGATGACCACGTGATCAAACATGCCATCCCAAAGATCTCGCGGATACGTATTCCCCCAGGAATTGGAGAGGAGCGCAGTCGCGATCCCCTTCTCGCGAGCCCTGCGCACCAAAGCATTCATATTCGGTGCATGTTCGATGTAGGAAAACATGCGCTCTAACATGCCTACTGAATCAAGTGGCTTACCATCTACTCGTTTGAGTTTGGCGCCTAGCATCTTTTCAAAATCGGGATTCGACACCTCTCCACGTTCCAATGCATGAATCGGATTAAGTGCATCGTAAGTACTCTGCCCCAAGAGGTTTTTCAGAACACTGAGGTAGTGGTCATGATCCACGCCCTCATCTTCGGCCCATCTTTCAAAGGGTTCGCGAAGAGCGTTTGTGAGAACTCCGCCCCAGTCCACGATTAGTGCGCGCATCGCCCGAATGTATCTCAGTTTGCTCTAGAAAATCTTGTTGTAGCGATTCGCCAATCATCAGGATCGCATCCCGATATGGCGAACGTCGATGGCGCTCCCCCACCAACCCCTTACCACTTTCCACATCAGCCATCTCTTTGACCGCGTCAGGAATAGTCTGCGGTGCGAATCCTCGTGATCGCAGGAGTTGTAGATTGGCGCTCTTCCCCGCGCTTCTATTGAAACAGAAATGAACTGCGGTGTTCGGGACGCGCTCTTGAATTAAGTGTAGTAAGTCAAATGCTTGCATCACCCCTTTAGCTGAATCGTCCAACAGCAACAGCAAGGAGTCGACAGCCTCAATGCCCTCAAAGTGTCGACGGGAACGCGTGCGCTTCTCATTCGGATGAAATGTGCAACTGGGACCGAGATCAATCAGATTAAAAGCAAAGGCCCCGCGTAGATCATCGCAGAGATCAGCCGGATGCCCATCGCCATACTTGAGTAGGTGCGCGCCTTGAAATACTTCTCGTTCTTCCCAGGGTCGTTCATCAATGTGTGAGACGTTGCTCGCCACATCAAGGAGACGATGAGCTCCGACATCTGCGGGATCAAGAGCACCGAGTGAGATGGCGCTTCCCACGCTCACCATTTCGGCCAAGAGATGAATACCCGTCATAGTTCTGCCCAGATTGGGTGACACGCTCGTAATACCAATGCACTTTCCTTGACCTTCTTTACTCTGCAACGCTAATAAACTATTTTTTAATTGCCGGTGATCTGAGTAGGCGACCTGCACATAATTACGATGAAAAGGTGGCGTATATAGAGATCGCTGCTCACCTTGATGGGCAATGCTGACGATTCTTACTCCATTTATTTCGGTGACATCTACCGGAGTGATTAGTAGATCAGTGATGAAGTAAGTGACACCGAATCGAGTAGCCGACCGTAAACCATCGGCATAAGAGGAGGCTCGATCACGTAATTGCCACCCCATTTCGAAGCATGTTTCGAGGACCACTTCTTCTACGCTTGCGTCCTTTAACGCGACCACATATTGCACACTCATTTCGGGTACCCCACCACATCGAGATGGCCTCGTTGGGCCGCTTCCACGATGGCACTCACTTGCTGATCCAAGACCGAGAGCGCGACGCCGGTATGTACTCCCTGAACGCTGGTGCCTTCTACTACCAATGCCTCAGCGACTCGTTCCGGTGCGCCAAGGATGTCATTTTGCGAACCCACCGGCGTCACATAGAGGTCAATTTTTTGTCCACGCAGCAGACGGGCTGGCAGATGATTCTCCTCAACACTGATGGAGACGATTCGACGAATCAACTTGTCATCACTCTTATTTACTGCGCGTGCTGACAGGATCTCGCCAGCAAAGAGATCCTGGAGCGCAATCCAATCTTTTGGGTTTGTTCGAGCATCGAGGTAATGCGCTGCATGAGCATTGAGAGTTACCGAGCTCTTACTCAAATCTTCAGCACGTAGAGATGTGCCGGCGGCTAAATCATGGGTCAGGGTCCACACCGTGACTCGATGTTCCACCCGTTGGATCACCGCTAGAGCAATAAGCAGGAGCGCAATAGAGATCATTGCGGAGCGAAGAGCAAAGAGCGAGGGACGCGGGAGTGTGCGAGGTATTTTCATGGCGGCAGATTTCTCCATCGCTCCTGCTTACTTAGAGCGATATCCACAGTCTGAGAAAAGGGTGGAGACGAGGCGAGCCATCTGACGGATATTTAACTACGCAGCGCTACCGGAGCCTAGGAGCACTACCGAAGAGAAGAGGCTCCTATGGCTACCGCACTTGCACACACCGTAATTTCCACTCGAGAGCTAGATTTCCAACCACATCGTCGCGATGTCGGAGTCACCCTCTTTCCCACCCCCACGCTAGAAATAGTTCATCACGCCGAGCTTGACCTTCGGCTTGAAGAGAGCGCCTTTCCGCTCCACCTGGTGAGCGACCCAGATTTCGATCCACAACCCACACCACGAGCTGCGCTGCCCCATCCACGAATCTGGGCCGGAAAATATAGCCAAGCCGCACTAGAGGTACTTGCCGGCCGACGCAACGTTGCCCAACTGGTGCGGTGGAGTAACCGCCCGGTATACGCCCACCTCGATCGTAGATATGGACAACTCAAGGGAATGCCTCGAGTAATGAAAGTGCACTTATGCGAACCCGCTGACGGTATCGCTGAAGCAAGCGTGCTCTTTGCACTTGATCAACGCGTGCGCGCCGTTGCCATGCGACTTGAAGGTTTAGATGGCCGCTGGATGACCACTTCGTTTATTGTTGGCTGACCAGTTATCGGTTTCCACTTATCGGTTTCCAGTTATCGGTTTCTTGGATCACCGTGACAACGCTTGTACTTCCTACCAGAGCCACATGGACAAGGCGCACTACGCGGAGTGCCATCTTCATGAACGACGGTAGATGAGGTCTCACCACTCTCTGAAGGAGCGGTATAGACGAGTTGCGTCGGCTTTTGTGGCGCGGCTTCTTCAACTTCTACCTGTGCGTTAAAAACATATCCGACCGACTCTTCTTTGATGGCATCCATCATGGCAGCAAAGAGTTCGAAGCCTTCGCGCTGGTATTCCACCAGTGGATCGCGTTGGGCCATCGCACGCAAACCAATTCCCTCTTGGAGATAATCCATTTCATAGAGATGTTCGCGCCATTTACGATCGAGCACTGAAAGCACAATGCGACGCTCTAATTCGCGCATCACTTCTACGGTGACATCTGCTTCGCGAATGTCGTACTGTCCGCGTAAGTCTTCAATAACTTTCTCTACGAGGTAATCCTTTGAGACTCCGTCGCGACCGCCACATTCATTTTCAATTGCTTCTACAGTAAGTGAGATGGGGTAGAGGTTACCGAGCGCAATCCATAATTGATTGAGATCCCAATCTTCTGGATAACCTTCAGCTGTTGCTCCGGTGATGTACGCCTCGATAGTTTCTTCAGCAAATACTGAAATCTGTTCCTTGAGTTCAGCACCTTCCAAAACTTGACGCCGTTCATCATAGATAACGGTGCGTTGACGGTTAAGGACGTCGTCGTACTTGAGGACGTTCTTGCGGATTTCAAAGTTTTGCGACTCCACTTGGGTTTGTGCGGAGCGAATCGCATTACTTACCATTTTAGACTCAATCGGAACTTCATCAGGAATTCCAGCGGCTCCAAGGAAGCGCTCTACCAATCCCGAGTTGAATCGACGCATCAATTCATCACCGAGTGAGAGATAGAAACGTGATTCACCGGGGTCTCCCTGACGTCCGGCCCGTCCACGTAGCTGGTTATCGATGCGACGAGATTCGTGTCGCTCGGTGCCAAGGACATAGAGACCACCAAGAGAAATAACTAATTCGTGTTCGGCAGCCACCGCGGCTCGTTGACGCTCCACTTCAGCTGGCCACGCAGCTTCATACTCTGCGGGGGTGTCTACTGGGGAGAGTCCGCGCTTTTGTAACTCCAGATCTGCCATAAATTCAGAGTTACCACCGAGCATGATGTCGGTACCACGGCCAGCCATGTTGGTGGCGACGGTGACTGCGCCTTTACGGCCAGCTTGCGCGATGATCGATGCTTCCCGCTCATGGTGCTTCGCGTTCAGAACTTCGTGTGGAACCCCACGCTTACGGAGCAAGTCGCTGAGGTGCTCGGAACGTTCGACACTCACTGTGCCGACCAATACTGGTTGGCCTTTGCGGTGACGCTCAACCAAATCTTCAACCACGGCAGCAAATTTTGCCGGTTCTGACTTGTAAACCAAATCTGCTTGATCCAAACGTTGCATGGGTTGATTTGTGGGGATAGGAGTAACTCCAAGCTTGTAAATTTGATCGAATTCTGAGGCTTCGGTTGAGGCAGTACCGGTCATGCCCGAGAGCTTTTCGTAGAGACGGAAGTAATTCTGCAAAGTAATAGTGGCGAGAGTCTGATTTTCGTCCTTAATCTCAACGCCTTCTTTTGCTTCAAGCGCCTGATGCATACCTTCGTTGTAACGACGCCCTGCGAGAATCCGCCCAGTATGTTCGTCAACGATGAGCAGTTCACCACTCATGATGACGTAATCCTTATCAAGTTTAAAAAGTTCTTTAGCTTTAAGCGCATTGTTGAGGTAACCAATAAGTGGAGTGTTCTCCGACTTGTACAGATTATCGATACCGAGAAGCTCTTCTACCTTTGTGATGCCCTCTTCGATAACAGCGACAGTGCGCTTCTTCTCGTCTACTTCGTAATGCTCGCCAGGAAAGAGTGACTTAACGAGAGTGGAAAACTCTTTGTACCACTTGGTGGGTTGATCAGCCGGCCCACTGATAATGAGCGGAGTACGCGCTTCATCGATGAGGATAGAGTCGACTTCATCGACAATTCCGAAGTGATGTCCACGTTGCACGCAATCATCCAAATCCCACGCCATGTTGTCTCGCAGGTAATCGAAACCGAATTCGTTATTAGTGCCATAAGTGATATCGCAGTTGTACGCTTCACGACGCTCAGCCGGAGTCATCGAACCAAGAATGACGCCTACGGTAAGACCGAGAAAGCGGTGGATCCGTCCCATCCATTCACTATCGCGTTCGGCCAAGTAATCATTGACCGTGATGATGTGAACACCTTTGCCTGAAAGCGCATTGAGATAAGCCGGCAGGGTGCCGACCAGAGTCTTACCTTCACCCGTCTTCATTTCAGCGATATTGCCACCATGGAGGGTTGCGCCACCCATGAGCTGCACGTCGTAATGGCGTTGGCCAAGCGTGCGCGTGGCCGCCTCACGTACTACCGCAAACGCTTCGGGGAGGATGTCGTCGAGTTCTTCACCAGCGGCTAAGCGTGTTTTAAATTCTGCCGTCATGCCACGGAGCTCTTCATCGCTCATGGCATGGAAATCTGCCTCTAGCGAATTGACGCTGGCGGCGATCTTCTCGAGGCGGCGGATCGTCTTACCTTCTCCGGCTCGCAGAATTCGGTCAAGAAGTGCGGACACTGGCCTACCTTTGGTCGAGGACGATTTAGGTCTCCATCGTAGGCGATGACCGGTACCCCCGTCGCCGGGCTATCTCTCCCACCGGCATCTCCCACCGACTTCGGGGCGGGGCGAAAACCAGCGCAACTGCCACCACCCCCACCACCTTTCCAGGCGGGAAGAGGGCGATGGCCGCCCGCACCGTTTCTCCGGTGGTGACCACATCATCGATGAGCACGAAATGGGCTGACCCACGAGTCCCCCAGGAGGGGGCGAGTGCCAGTGCGCCGGACATATTTTGTCGCCGAGCGGCCGCGCCTAATCCCCCTTGATCTCGCACCAAAGAGTTCATGTGAATCATCCGTTGCAGAGCGCGCGGGGGTAAGCCCGCGGCCCGCACACCGGCGAGCGCCAATTCACCGATGGCATCCTCTCCCCGACTGCGAAGCGCCTGGATGCGTGAAGGGATGGGCACCACCGCAAGATCTTCATACTGCTGGGCAAAGTGCGCGATGCCATTAGCGATAGCAAAGCTCAGCGGTTTGCGAAGTGAAGTAATGCCCTCTTCTTTGTAGGCCACGATTGCCCGGCGCACACTTCCGGCGTAATAGGCAGTCACCCAGAGAGGGACACCACTGATGTGTGCTACACAGCGCGGCACTTCACGCAAAGGTGCAACGCACTGTTCGCAGAGTGAAAAGCGAGAGGGCCGGCGACAGTGGAGACAAGTGAGCGGAAGAAGAAATTCAAACACCGCTCAATTGACTCGCACTGATCACCGACCCGCTAGCGTCGATTTTCAACTGTGGATTAGCTCCCGTGATCCCAAGAGTTGAGGTACTTCTCTTGAGCTGGTGTCAGCTCATCAATATGTACGCCCATGCTGGCAAGCTTCAGGCGGGCAACTTCCTTATCAATTTCGGTGGGTACATCGAATACGCCAGCCCCAAGACCGTCTGCGTGTTCGACAAGCCACTCAGCCGCAAGCGCTTGATCAGCAAAGGACATATCCATCACTGCGGCAGGGTGACCTTCTGCGGCACCGAGGTTAGCAAGGCGACCTTCAGCAATGAGAAGCAGGCGACGACCATCGCGCATCACGTACTCATCAGTTTGGTGACGAATCTTGCTGTTCTTGGTAGTGGCATTATCTTCCAACCACTTCACATCGATTTCAATGTCGAAGTGACCAGAGTTAGCCATGATCGCACCATCTTTCATGGCCAAGAAGTGCTCGTGACTCAACACATCGCGGTTTCCAGTCACGGTAATAAAGACGTCGCCAACCTTCGCGGCATCTTCCATCGGCATCACTCGGTAACCCTGCATTGTTGCGTCCAACGCCTTTGTAGGATCAATCTCGGTCACCACTACATCGGCGCCCATACCCTTTGAACGTTCGGCGACACCCTTACCGCAGTATCCATAACCGGCAACGACAACTACCTTGCCAGCGAGCAACGTATTGGTCGCGCGGAAGATTGCATCGAGGGTCGATTGGCCGGTTCCGTAACGGTTATCGAACATGTGCTTGGTGTCAGTGTCATTGATAGCGATCATCGGGAAAGTCAGCGCACCATCCTTCGCCATTTGGTGAAGTCGAATAACACCCGTGGTGGTCTCTTCGCATCCGCCACGAACACCGGGGAGGAGTTCTTTTCGTGTGGTGTGCAGAGTGTTGACCAAATCGCAACCATCATCAAAGACCTGGCTTGGCCCAATATCGAGTGCCGCGTTGATGTGTTCGTAATACCCATCGCGATCAATCCCGTGCTTGGCAAAGACGCTGATGCCATATTCGTGAACAAGCGCAGCGGCCGTATCGTCCTGGGTGGAAAGTGGATTAGAGGCACAGAGCGCGATTTCAGCTCCGCCGGCTTTCAACGCGATCATAAGATTCGCAGTTTCAGTGGTGACGTGCATGCAAGCGGCAATCTTGATGCCCGCAAAAGGCTTATCAATTTCAAAGCGCTCGCGAATGGAACGGAGCACGGGCATAGAGCGCTCGGCCCATTCGATGCGCATCCGGCCAGCCGCGGCTAGTGAGGCATCAGCAATATCGTGTTTGGGGTTACTCAACTCATCGCTCCTGAAAGTTCGAAGATCTCGGAATGTAAATCCATCAGACCTCATCTTCACCCATATCTCGTGGATTCTCGACATTTATGACATTTTTTTGTCATAATTAGGAGATGTATAGCGCTGAAGAGCTCGCCGCCCGGGTCGGGATCACCCCCCGGATGGTGCGATACCGAGCTCGCCTGGGGCTACTTCGCACCGCCCAAAGACGTCATCGCCCCTTCACGCACCACGACGAAGTGGCCCTCATCCTCATCAGAGAGGTGGAGAGTGAGTACAACGCCTCTCCAGATGAGATTGCTTTTGCTCTTCGCGCACTGACCACCAGGCGGTTAGCGGAACAGATTCGACATATCGGCGAGATGTACGGACGAGTTGATGCCTTGGCCGCCCTAAATTTCGAACAAGAGAAGGCGCTCCAACTTCTGCGCACACGACGCGTGACTACAAGCGGCGACGAGCGCTCTCCACGAGCATGATCGGAATTCCACCGCGAACCTCATAGGCCAGCGGACACTTGTTGCAGAGCAATTCTTCATTCACCAAGGTGAGAGCTCCATGGCAATCAGGACAGACCAGCACATCGAGTAAGCGTTGATCAACACTCATGACCGAATCACTCCTAAAACCTCATCACGCAATTGCTCCATAGTCACTATATCTTTTGCCTCGACGTTGAGGCGAAGAAGCGGCTCAGTATTCGATGCTCGCACGTTAAACCACCATTGTTTTGCCGAAATAGTGATGCCATCTAGGTGATCGACTTCAATTCCTTCGTGGGAAGCGTAAATTAACTCGATTTCTTTCATTTTGGAAAGACTGTCCGCCACAGTGGAATTGATCTCGCCACTTGCTACATACCGATCGTATGGGCGAAGCACCGCTGAAAGTTTCGTTCCTTCAGCGGCATTTCCTAGAGCGCTCATAGCATGCAAAGCCGCCAACATCCCGGAGTCTGCGTTCCAAAAATCCGCAAAATAGAAGTGGCCTGAATGCTCGCCGCCAAACAGCGCAGACTCTTCCGCCATTTGCGCCTTGATATATGAATGACCCACTCGACTTCGTACGGCCCGGCCACCCAACTCTTCGACAACTTCTTTGACTGAACGTGAAGTGATCAAATTATGGATGATGGTAGATCCCGGTTTCCTGACAAGCTCACGCGCAGCGATTAAAGCAGTCAGGGTCGAAGGTGAGACGATCTCGCCACGCTCATCGACAATGAAGCACCGATCTGCGTCACCATCAAATGCTAAACCAATATCGGCACCGGCTTTGATCACGGCGCTTTGAAGATCTCGCATGTTTGCCGGCTCGATGGGATTTGCTTCGTGGTTCGGAAATGAACCATCAAGTTCAAAGAAGAGTTGTGTGAGTGTGATAGGAAGCGAAGCGAATACGGTGGGAACTGTATGTCCCCCCATACCATTACCCGCGTCAACCACAATCTTGAGCGGGCGCATCTGCGAAAGATCAACCAGCGAAAGTAAATGGTGGGCATATTCCGTGAGTAAGTCTTGGTGGCGAACGCTTCCGCGGTGGCTAGCGAGCGGCGGCGCAGATCCTAAGATCTGCTCACGAATCTGCGTGAGCCCGCTCTCCTTGCCTACTGGCGCTGCCCCGGCTCGACAGAGTTTGATTCCGTTATACGCCGCCGGATTATGGCTTGCCGTGAACATAGCGCCAGGAACGCCCAGGAAACCAGAAGCGAAGTAAAGCTGATCTGTTGAAGCTAATCCGATGCGAACTACGTCGATTCCTTGATCCATCACTCCGTCGGCAAAAGCTGATGCAAGTGATGGGGAAGAGGGTCGCATGTCTTCTCCGATAACTACCGATTTGGCGTCGGAAACAAAGAGTGCAAAAGCGGTTCCTACTGCGTAAGCAAGGTCCTCTGTAAGTTGCGATCCCACCAATCCTCGAACGTCATAGGCCTTGATTACTTGATCGAGCGCGGCTGGCTCGAATCCCCATGAGTACATAGATGAAGAGTACTGGGATCTTTTCTTTGTAAGGAGCGGTGACTATCGATCGGTGGGAAGGACCCGCAAATGGCCGCGACGTCCCACCTCGGGCATCAGCGTTGCCGTCACCACTTCTTGGTGTACCGGCCGAGCTGCTTCACGTACCGCATTGGCAATGGCTAAAAGGTCGTCATCGCTTGGCTCCGGCGTTGCGTGGTTCTCTTCCAGGCGTACGACTTCCCACCCAAGCGGGGCTGTGAGGCGATCACTATGCAGAGCGCAGAGATCGTAGGCATGTGGCTCGGCGTAAGTAGCTAAGGGTCCAAGAACTGCCATGGAGTCGGCATAGATATACGTCAAAGTGGCCACAGCGCTACCGTCGCACCCGGTCTTTGAACATTTTCTTCCAGCCATAATGAGCAAGTTATCGCGACTCTCACCCAGATGTGGGCAATGACGCGCCACCTCGGGTAACAGAAAGATCACTCATCGGCAATGAACCACTTCCCACCCGCACGCGATTGCGAATAGGCAAGAGTGCAATACCCGACGATTCAGCGAGCATGATTGAACCATGCACAGTGCCGTCGCTACTGACATGGATCAAGGCCCAGTTCTTCGATTTGTTCACCCACGTTGTTAATTTTTCTGTTGAAACGGGGAGCGAGGTCACGCTTCCAGATCCCGCTTTCACCAACACCACAGCAGGGCCCCGAGCAGCTATGAGTGCGAGGATGCCCTTGGGTGGCACTAGAAGCGCACTCTCTTTTTCCATTCCACCAACAGAGGGAGACCAAGCGTAATCCACGTCATCATTATTGACGCTTGCAACAACTGGTGCATCAGAAGAAATGCGTAGCGCAGAGAGCTCCAATGGAACACTCGCCGTAAAAGTGAACTCCTTCACTCGACCAGCTTCGAGCAAAATGCCATCCAAACCCACAGGAATATAGGATCCATCACTGGCTAGCAGGGTTGCGGTGAAAGTGGCACCACTTGCGCCTGGCGCCAGCACTCTGAGAGTACGGATCGGCACGCTTGCCTGGGGAATAATTGGCGCCTTCTTCATCTTCTTCTTCGCCAATTTAGTAACTGGTTTTTTTACTGCACGCTTATTAACCCCAATAACTATTGGGATTATTTGTTCAAGGGAAGGCGCCGCGCTTGCAGAGATGTAATCCGCACCCCCGAATTTAAATCCTGTCTTGCGTTTTGACTGCAGAGATACGGAGACTCGACCTACTTGCGGTTCAATGTAAAGCACCATCGATTTTACTCCTGGCGCAAGAGTATCTAACCGTACGTTTCTTGAAGTTCGCGCATTGACCGTAATAGCTATTTCTAGCGGGCGATCCTCGTTGCTCCACATCTTCACCAACAAAGTTGCCGCGCTGGCGCCGTCATTTGCCAGCACAAGTTGATCTTGGCTTGCAAGATCACTTGAACCACCCACAAACCAAGCAGGTTCAGCAATTCCAGGACAGGCAAGGAGTGAAAGTCCTTCACTCCGATCAACTAAAACAGGGGCCCCGGCACTTTCAGAGATCTCCACCCAATCGTTTGGCAGTGGCGAAAGAGTCGTAAAAGCCTTCTTCACTGTGCTCACTTTTGATTTCTTACCGCGGAAGAGTTGCACCTTACTTAAAGAACCCGCAACAACAATTTGAGTGCTGTTCTTACTCGCCGGACAAATCTCGGGAGAGAAGCGCAGGCTCTGCAACTCGCTCTCAACTGCTGAATGTGGAAGTAAGGAAACGATCAGAGTTGCGATAGCAAGTAACGCAACGAAGAGATACTTTTTCATGAAACCTCTTCATCGGGTCGTTCAACCCAGCGTCGCCCGCCCGGAAGACACATGATGAGGAGCGCGATAAGTGTGAGAAATTGCAAACCCAGAGCAAATCGGCGAAATGAACTGTCGTGAATGAGTCGAAGTTCTCCAGCCTGGCTGACACGATAAGTGGGATTCCAACTCGCAGATTTTACCGGCTTTAGAATCTCCTCATTGAGCAGCACACTCCACTTAGGATCGATCTTCTCGCTGAGTGAAAGTTTTCCCGGTCCTGGAATTGCAATTTGCGCCGAGACTCGACTGGAGGGAAGCACAATGGGACTCTCTGCTCCATCACTTAAGAAGACTATCCTGCCCGACGGATTTGTTATTTTCCACAGCGCACCTTGATCTGTCGCTGAAACACGTCTTAAACCGCCGACGCCATCTAAAACTCTTGAGAGTGCGGCAGGTGCAGGCGATGCCACGAATACATATCGAATTGCAAACTGACCAAGGACTTGACTCGTGGTATTCGATCCACCCGTCATGAGTTCAGCGAGGGTGTTGTCGAGCAAGTCGGGCATGAGGCCACTCACCTCGGGATCGCCGAGGATAGAAGTTCCCTCGCGCACCACCGAATACTTAGTGCCTGAACTAGAAGCTCGCAATACCAAGACGCGTGACCGATCCGTCGACTGCAATGACGCAGCCACAAAGGCGGGAAGGATCTGCTCGCTATTCGAATTAAGAGGCGAAGGTGTAAGAATCTGCCAACCAATTCCGGTCACAAGACTTATTGAGAGCGCGGCAGTGGTAACGAGAGATTCAACGTGTTGCTTTGAGAGCGGAGAATTTCTCAAACGATCACTTAATCCATCAGAAACAAGCGCCAGCGCATAGATCGCAAGGGCTGTCGCCAGTAACACACCTGGACCGCTCCATACACGGCTAGGAACTGGTGAACCATATGGAGTCACCAAAAGTGCCGAGAGCACGATTGAAATTGTGAGCACGGTGATGCTGAGAGTGGCAAAAATACGAATTCGCGCGCGTCCACTTCTTATGACGACCAATAACACACCTAGCAGAAGTGGTGCACCCATCCAGAATGGCGGCGAATAAAATCCACCAGGGTTAAAGAGCGCAAGATTCCAGGCATTGCCACTTTCAGGACCGAGTCCAAAGGATCGGAGCCAGAGAGTGGGATGGAGTATCGCACTTAGCGACCATGGGATGAGAGCGAGGACAGGGGTGAGCACGAAGAGAGCAACCAAAATTCCTACACGCTTCCGGCCCTGTGCGCGCGCCTTAAAGATGAGAGCACCCACCGCAAGTAGAAAAGAAAATATGAGCTGCGGAAGCAGTGCAATCATCACTATCGCGATAAATAATGACCGCCATAGTTTTGCCTGCGAAAAACGCTCACGTTGAAGTACCGAACTGGCTCCACTCCACCAAATATTCAGAGCCCAAGGCAAGAGCATGGCGGCAATGATCAAAGTGAGTTCCCCATCTGACATGGAGATAAGCAGAACTGGTGAGAAGGAGTAGATGACAGATCCTGCGATCCGGATCCCACGATCGTGCACATGTCTCCCCAAGGCACGATGCATCATGATGCCAGTGATCGGCATTGCTAAGAAGAAGATCAGGGAGACGAGCACTTGTAGGTTCCCGAAGGTGATAATCGAGAAGAACCCTAGAATGAGCATCCAAGGTGGGGCTGGTGTGGAAGTGCCAATCCCGATGGGATGCCAAGAATCAAAGTAAGTACTGATCAGGTCTGCGCCACTAGCGGGCGCTGGCAGAAGCGCACCACCTGAAAGATTGCCCCACTTGCCTCTGAACGCAACAAGGTTGATCAGTGCGAGAACTAAGAAGAGCGCCACTGCCGGGATTTTAAGTGCGCGCAATAAGAACGAATTGTTCTTCACTATCGCTTCATCATCTTCAGCAACCGCATAACGTGCGTCGGAAAAGGATGTAGACGGGTTTGATACGGGCGCTATGCCTTTAAAGACCAATTCCCGTAAAGATTCAAATGCCAATCGAATCTGTGATCCATCAGGGGCCAAATACGAAGAAACGGCGCTGGCCGGAAGCAATCTCGAGTGAGCACGAGCGGTGCGAGCGGTGCGAATAAGATCGGGGCGAGCAAGGATGAGTGCAAGTGCCGCTATTTCATCACCGGCATAACCCGGAAGTTTGGCGAAGAGATAACCGACCGTACGCACCATTGTCGAAATTACGAGTCGAGCCAGTACCTGCGGCAGGCGCCAGCGTGATGAATTGGCCAATAAGACATAATTTGCGTTTCGACGATCAAGCAAGTGTGGGCGGTGCAAGGTGGCACCTTCGACATCAATTTCACGTCGCTCCGTGGCCGCCGCTTCGGCGTGTAGTACGACGGCATCGGGCACGGCAATAACTCGGTGTCCAGCAACATTTACCCGCCATCCAAAGTCGACGTCATCGCGAAAGAGGGTGAGGTGTGGGTCAAAGCCAGAAAGCTCTTGCCAGACATCAAGTCGAATGAGTGCGCCAGCAGAACTCACCGCTAATACATCTCGCACACCATCGTGTTGACCCTGGTCACGCTCTCGGCGCTCTAATCCAGTCCAGCGTGCACCATTACCAGCGATGGAAACACCTACTTCAAGTAGGTGATTGCGATCGTGCCATCCTCGAATCTTGGGACCAGCCATCGCCACGCTCGGTGCATCGGCCAATGCGGAAACCAATTTCTCAAGCGCGTCTGGAAGGGGCGCGCAATCATCGTGCAATAACCAAATCCACGTTTTACTGGGATCTGTATCGATCTCTTCTGTCATCCAATCAACACCCAAATTGACGGCTTCGCCAAAACCCGAATTTCGATCTGTGCTTCGAAGAGGAATCGATGCGTCTTGAAGTAGACCAATACTTCGATCGAGAGAACCTGTATCGATTGCCCGGATTGATTGGGGCGAGTACGTCAGATCTGAAAGCGAAGTGATTAATTCAGGGAGCCAACGCGCACCGTCATGTGTGACGACTAGTGCATGTACTGCCTGGTTAAATGGCGCGGCGCTTGAGCCTGCGTCGCTCGCGCTCAGAGAGGCCGCCCCAGATTCCAAATCGCTCATCGTGAGCAAGAGCGTAATCTAGACATTCGGAGCGAACATCACATGAGAGGCATACTCGCTTCGCTTCACGCGTAGAACCGCCTTTTTCCGGGAAGAACGCCTCGGGATCGGTCTGGGCGCAGAG
>JBAXIG010000038.1:0-15269 GCA_037138535.1 Actinomycetes bacterium | reverse complement strand
GTTTTCACTCTGAGAGGACGTCATGTTGCCAGCCTACGGCGTAACTGGGGCTCCTCGAGACGGGATTAGCGACTAGCCGAAGAAGACTTCGGCTTCTGCATAGCGCTCAGGATCGACGAGTTTGAGGGTGGCGGTGGCTTCGGAAAGCCCCACTCGCACAATCTGGGTGCCCTGAAGCGCGACCATCTTTCCCCAATCCCCTTCGTGTACGGCCGTGATGGCATGAAGTCCCAGGCGAGTAGCGAGGACTCGGTCGAAGGCAGTGGGGGTGCCGACTCGTTGAATGTGGCCGAGTACCGAGGTCCGCGCCTCTTTGCCAGTGCGTATTTCAATCTGCTGGGCTACCCATTCACCGATCCCCGAAAGACGAACATGGCCGAAAGCGTCAAGGCTCTGATCCTTAACGACCATATCTCCCTCTTGCGGAATAGCGCCCTCGGAAACCACGATGATGGGTGCGTAGTTGGTTCGGAATCGTGATTCCACATATTCACACACTTTGGCAATTGAAAACGGAACTTCCGGAATCAAGATCACGCTCGCCCCGCCGGCAAGTCCTGAGTGCAACGCAATCCAGCCAGCGTGACGCCCCATCACTTCAACCACAAGTGCGCGGTGGTGAGATTCGGCCGTTGTATGCAAGCGATCGATTGCCTCAGTTGCGATGTTTACCGCAGTATCAAATCCGAAAGTGTAATCAGTGGCGTTTAGATCATTATCAATCGTTTTCGGCACACCCACTATTTGCACACCCAACTCGGCCAATTTTTTGGCGACGCCGAGAGTATCTTCTCCACCAATCGCAATGAGTGCATCGACTCCAAGGGCAGCTAAATTTTCCTGAATACGAGCGAAGCCGTTCTCTTCCTTAAATGGATTCGTGCGCGAGGAACCAAGAATGGTCCCGCCGCGGGTAAGGATGCCGCGCACAGATTGAACGTCGAGTGGCATGGTGACGTTATCAAGCGGACCACGCCATCCGTCGCGAAACCCAATGAATTCATGACCATAAGTTGGCACCCCCTTTCGCACAATCGCTCGAATGACCGCGTTGAGGCCAGGACAATCTCCGCCACCCGTGAGAATGCCCACCTTCATCGCGAGTTAATCGTCACTGTCGCTATCGCTTTTAGCCTGATCTGCTTCGATCTGTTTAGCACGCGTCGCATACATATCGACATACTCCTGGCCACCTAAGTCCATCAACGCGTACATGATTTCGTCAGTAACCGATCGAAGAATGAATCGGTCTCCCGACATTCCCTCGTAGCGAGAGAAATCCAGCGGCTCACCAAATCGAATACCTACTTGCATGATTTTCGGAAGCTTTTTCCCGGGCGGTTGAATTTTGTCAGTATCAATCATCGCGACTGGAATGACAGGAACACCCGACTCCAGCGCCATGCGGGCGATTCCCGTACGCCCCCGATAAAGCCGCCCATCGGGTGAACGCGTGCCTTCCGGATAAATCCCTAACAACTTTCCCTCTCGCAAAATTCGTAATCCCGTTTCTAGTGCGGCTTCACTAGAACGCCCACCTGAGCGATCTACTGGTACTTGTCCGAGAGCTCTAAAAGTTGCTGCAGTAGCTCGGCCCTTGATGCCTTTGCCAGTGAAGTACTCACTCTTGGCGAGAAAGGTGACCCGCCGCGGAATCACCAGTGGCATGAAAATTGAGTCAGAAAAAGAGAGATGGTTGCTGGCAATAATTGCCGGGCTATTGGTGGGCACATGCGAGAGCCCCTCGACCTTAGGTCGGAAGATCAGGCTCAAGAGAGGCAAGAGGATCGCCTTCAACAGTGCGTATGCCACAGCAGAACCCTAGCGAACCCACTCCACCCATGGGGCGCCCTCGGAAAGGCCTCTCGGAAAAGCGGTGTAACGGGTGAACCCTAGACTGGACTCATGCCAGATTTGGAGCAGGGCTATCGCCTCCCACCGTTCACCATAAAAGGCTCTCGCGATGTCGGCGTGCTCTTTGTGCACGGCTTCACAGGTTCGCCAGCCTCGGTAGCGCCATGGGCGAGAGCTGTAGCGGCCGCTGGCTACACAGTTTCGGTGATCCGTCTCCCTGGGCATGGAGATGATTGGCGAGCGATGAATACCAATTCTTGGAGAGATTGGTATAACGAAGTCGACCGCGGCGCTCGAGTACTTCTCGAAGATGTTCACCACATTGCAATCGCCGGCTTCTCGATGGGTGGAGCACTCGCCCTCCGATACGCTGCGATCCATCCAGAGCATGTGAAAGCCCTCCTCTTACTTAATCCCGCTGTTTACGATCCAAGACCGGTACTGAAACTGACCTCCATCTCGAGATTCTTTATGAAGACGTTGCCACCGAGCGGAAGCGATATCGCGAAGCCAGATCCACCCATTCATGGATATCGCGAAACTCCAGTGAACGCTTTGCACTCTTTGCGAAAGTTGTGGCGAGAACTTTTCAAACATTTGCACGACGTCACTGCTCCCACGCTCCTCTTTCGATCGATTCAAGACCATGTAGTACCTGCAGCAAGTAGCGAACTAGTACTTAAATCAATTTCATCGTCGACAAAGCGCGAAGTGCTACTTGAGAATAGTTACCATGTGGCGGCGCTTGATTACGATGCTCCACTCTTGGAGAGCAAATCCATAGAGTTCTTACGCGAGTTCGCTCCGGTGAATTCATGAGCCAAGATTTCCCTGCGGTAGTTCCGTATGGAGCCAAGAGCAATGGCTTAACCGCCTTTGACTGGACGCACGCGTACTACGCGCCAGCACCGATGGCGGGTGCAATGTTGCTAGAACTTTTTTCAGCAAAAATTCCCGCGTACGCGATTACGACTGAAGATAACTCTCCCTATCGAGGCATTTCGCACGTAGCACCGCTCACCGAGAGTATCTTTGTCGAACGGAGCGAAAAGAAACGTGCCATCGAAATTCTGACCTCCATCGAAAAAAATAATATCGAAAACGAATTCGCAGACATCGTCGATGGACTTAATCTTGATGCTCCAATTAAAATTCTCACCCCTTCAGAACTTGAGTTCATACCCGAATTAGATGACCACTTCGTACCGCCAAATCCAGCGGCCAGACCTCAGGGAGACACCATCTCGCGCGCTGCCAAATTCGGCGTGGCAGGGGGTGGCACACTGATTTTGATCTCACAAATCACCAGTTGGAATCTTGACGGAATGGCTCCTTGGATCGGCGCACTGGCATTGGTGTCAGGGGGCCTCACCTTATGGGCGCGGATGATCCCCACCGAAGAGAGTGGCGACGACGGGGCCGTGGTGTAACTAGCGTTACTGCTCTTCGACGAATTTCTTTAACTGCTTGAGGGCGGAGTCAACGACATCCTTCTCGGCTTTCCGTTTGATCATCGAGAGCATCGGCATCGAAAGATCTACGGTCAATCGGTAGGAAACTTCCGAGCCTTCGGGGTGTTCGCGAACTTCGTAGGCGCCGTCCATCGCCGTGAGCATCTTGGCGTCTTCTAAGGACCAGCTGACCACATCTGGGCTGCCACTCCAGTCATAAACCAGGGAGACCGTGTCACGCATGGCGCCCGCGTCAATCGAGATCGTGACCCGCAGGGGTCGCCCACTCTCGTCTCTCTCATCTATCTCGACGCGCTTGATAGCACTGGCCCAGGATGGGTAATTCTTGAGATCGGCCACGACCGCCATGACTTCGGCGGGGGAAGCTTCGATGATGATTGAGGACTCAGTTTGATCGGCCATGAAGGAAGGGTACCGATTCCTCTCCCCAATCTGCACCTGGGACACTAATGTTGCGCCCACAACGTGGATTACGACGACCTGACCAGGAGAGTAAATTCGTGCAAGAGATCTCAGTTCCCGTGCTTATTCAGTTGCCAACTTCTGGAAACCTCACGGACCTCATCGCCATCAGAGCGATAAATGAGCCGGCGAGAATCCTTTTCAACCGAGCTTCCGGTGCTGGCTGGGAGGCTGTTACTGCAACCCAATTTGAGTCAGAGGTCAGATCTATTGCTAAAGGATTGAGCAGTGCCGTCGTGCAACCAGGAGATCGCGTCGCGCTCATGTCGCGCACAAGTTTCACCTGGTCTCTCCTTGAGTTCTCGATCTGGTTTGCCGGAGCCACTGTCGTACCGATCTACGAAACCTCCTCTGCAGAGCAAGTCGATTGGATACTCAACGATTCAGGGGCAGTAGCCCTCTTTGTTGAATCGGCGGAGCATTTAGCGCTGGTAGCAGCAGTGAGACCTTCAACCGTGGCGCATCTTTGGTGCATCGACTCTGGGGATGTCGCTACAGTGAAAGAACTCGGAGCGGGCGTGAACGATGCCGCTGTTGCCACTGCACGTGCGACCCTCCAACTTGATTCACTTGCCACCTTGATCTACACCTCTGGAACGACCGGGCAGCCGAAAGGATGCGAACTGACACACGCTAACTTTTTCGCTCAAGTACAGAATGTCACGGAGGCCACTGCCGACCTTTTCTTCCGACCCGATGCCTCAACGCTTCTCTTTATCCCGCTTGCCCATGTGTTTGGTCGCATGATTGGTGTGGGATCGGCCTATTCAGGACTCACCCTCGCGCACTGCTCTGACGCGGTGAAGGATCTCCCGCGAGACCTCGCCTCTTTCAAGCCACGCTTCATACTCACTGTGCCACGCGTCTTTGAAAAGGTGTATAACGGGGCCGAAGCGCGAGCTGAAGCTGGAGGGAAGGGCGATATTTTCCGCAAGGCAGCTGCAGTGGCCATCGAATATAGCGAAGGTATTTCAGCTGGAAAGATTTCACTCGTCGTAAAAATCAAACACGCACTATTCGAAAAACTTGTGTACTCCAAGATCCGGGCAGGGCTAGGTGGAAACGTCACTCATGCAATCTCCGGTGGCGCCGCGCTCGGGGCTCGCCTTGGACATTTCTACCGCGGTATTGGCGTCACAGTTCTCGAGGGCTACGGACTTACCGAAACTACCGCTGGCGCTACCTTGAACACCACCAAAAATATTCGCGTGGGATCAGTGGGACGTCCCATCCCAGGCACCTCAATCCGTATCGCCGATGATGGCGAAGTCCACATTAAAGGACCTATCGTCTTTCGCGGTTATTGGAAGAATCCGGAAGCCACTAAGGAGACTTTCACCGAAGATGGCTGGTTCAAGAGCGGCGATCTAGGCCGCCTCGATGATGACGGCTTCCTTTACATCGTCGGTCGCAAAAAAGAGATCATCGTTACCTCAGGCGGAAAGAATGTGGCTCCAGCTGTGCTCGAGGATCGCTTGCGGGCCCACCCCCTCGTGAGCCAATGTGTCGTGGTGGGAGATGCCAAGCCATTTATTGGAGCTTTGGTCACGATCGATCAAGACGCACTTGCTATTTGGGCTAGTGCACAAGGCAAGAGCGGAGCGACTTTGGAAACGCTTCGTACAGATCCTGCACTCGTTGTAGCCATCCAAGGGGCTGTCGACGAAGCAAACAAAGCGGTGAGTAAAGCTGAAGCGATCAGAAAATTTTCGATCTTGCCAGTCGACCTCACAATCGCTTCGGGCCACTTGACTCCCAAGATGAGTATTAAACGCAACGTTGTAATCCAAGATTTTGCAGCCGAGATTGAATCCATCTATTCAGGAGAGTAAGCAATGGAGCAAGACATCATGGCCGAACGTGCTCGTGTCGCGCGCGAAATTCATGATGGAATTGCACAACAGATTGCTGCTCTTGGGTACGAACTCGACTCACTCTCCACTCACCCAGGTGTGAATCCTTCAGCTCGTGTCGAAACTCGCCGAATTCGTACCGAATTATCAGAGACGCTAGTGAATTTACGAGAGCGGATGCACCACCTTGCAGATGATCCAGTTAACCTGCGGAGCGAAATCGAATCACTCTTCGAGCATTTAGAAATCCCTACTCATCTCGACATCCACGAGGAACAATTGCCTGATGGCACCGGCTGGCAAGTGCGTGCGATCGTCCAGGAAGCAGTCAGGAACATCGCCCAGCACTCCCACGCGACCGAGGTATGGTGCCAATATTCAGCCTCTCCACAATCAGTGCAAATTATCATTGAAGATAACGGCGTCGGGATCTTGAGCGATCAGCAAGTTGAGCGCAGAGGCATCACCGGAATGAAGGAGCGCGCTACTTTGCTTGGTGCAAAATTTCAGATCCAAAACCGACTGGGTGGCAAGCCCGGCTGTCGAATAACACTTTCGCTCGTGAGAAACATTCAGGGCGAGCAATAATGGCAACTAACGTCCTCATTGTTGATGACCATGAACTGATCCGCGCCGGCCTACGAAATGGCCTCCAATCTACAGGCGATATCGATGTGGTGGGAGAAGCAGCGAGTGGCGCCGAAGCAATCGCAGTGGCCACGCGAGTGCGCCCAGATGTGATCGTTTTAGATATTCAACTCCCTGACATCTCCGGCCTAGAACTGATTCCTCAGATTCAAAAGGAAGTACCAGACGCTGCCTTCCTCATGCTCACTATGTACCCCGAGAGTGCATATTTGTTTCGGGCACTTGATTGCGGAGCAAGCGCATTCTTAGGTAAAGAAAGCAGCATTCTAGAGATCGCCAGCGCCATCAGAGCCATCGCAGTGAACCCGCGATCGTTCACCTCTCCATATCTCTCGCACTCCCTCAGAGAGCGTGACCATGAGCTTCTCACACAGCAAGAGCGGCGCATCCTCTCGCTTCTTGTCGAAGGAGCTACGATAAAGGAAATCAGCGAGCTACTTTTCATTGCGCAGGCAACCACTAAGACTCACATTAATCACACCTACGCAAAGATGAAGGTGAAAAATCGAGCGCAGGCAGTCGCGTCTGCGTTGCGCTTAGGGCTAGTCGCTCCGTAGTAACGTGCGCATGTGAAGTTCTTCGAGCGCCCGAGAATTCGAATAATCCTGCTCACAGTTTGGATAGTGAGTTCCGCCATTTACATCAATCGACGCGGTGTAGGCGATCTGGATTCTTGGTGGCACACACTTATTGGAGATCAAATCCGGCAAGGGGTGCCCTTCCCTCAACTGGGAGATTCCTGGAGTCTCTATCAAGATGGTCATCTCTGGCGGACTTCGCAGTGGCTCACCGAACTGCTCTTCTCCTATTTACACTCACTTTTCGGATGGCACGGCCTGATTATTTATCGAAATCTCCTCGGCCTCACAATGTTGATGTGGATGAGTCGAGAGATTCTTCGGGGGCGAAAATTTCTATTAGCTTTTCCACTACTCATACTCGCAACTTTCATGGTGACGCCCTTAGTACAAGAACGGCCGGCACTTATTGGGCTACTCTTCACTCTCGCCCTCGGTCGCAGCGCCGCCATTGTCTTGGAAAATCGAACCATCTCCAGGAACCACTGGTGGTGGATACCAGCCACTGCGCTCTGGGCTAACCTCCACGGTTCATGGGTCCTTGCTCCTGCCGTGTTGGCCTTTACTGCTCTCGCCCTCATCATTTCGACGGTTTCGAGAAAATCTCACTTACAAGTGCCATGGCAACTCTGCTTGCTCTCCGCACTCACCCTGATAGCGGGTTGCTTGACACCATTTGGCTTCCGGGGAATTCTCCTGCCTTTCCAGATGGCTGATCGAGCGTCGGCCTTCATAGTGGAGTGGCACCGTACTCGACTCATCGATGGGCTCACTGCCCCCTTCGCGCTACTACTTCTACTGGTGATGGTGATGCTGATCAAACGTCGCACTAGAACCGACCTTGATTTACTCTTCCTCGTTCTTCTTTGGACGATATTTGCTTCCCTTGCTTTTCGAAATCTAGGCTCCGCGTTTCTTATCATTTTGCCGCTTGTGCTGCGGAGATTTTTCCCCGCCCACTCCCCTCACCGTTCAAAGATTCATTGGTCTATTCCCGCAGCGCTCGGCCTCGTGGCGGTACTTGTGGTGAATCCCCTCTCGATTGCCTCTAACCAGTCCATTGGTAAGTACCTAGTGACTTCTGGCGCCGAATACCGAATATTCAACGGCTACAACGCAAGTGGACCACTTCTCGCTTTTGGTGGCAAACGCATTTCACTCGTGGTTGATGGTCGAGCGGATCGCTATCCAAAAGAGTGGATGGCGGGGTATCTACGTGCCGCCCGAGATGGTGTTGGAGTGGAACGCTATATCAACGAATACAACTTAAATGCCGCAGTTATTGAAAAGGCTTCCATGGCTGCACATGTATTTCGCTACCGATTGAAATGGAGAGAAGAGTTAACTGAAGAAAAATACATAATCTTCATCAAACCTTAAAGATCGCCAGCGAGAAGTTCTTGATGTCGCTCGGCGATTTGATCCCATCTCCATTTCTCTTCCACCCAGGCACGGCCACGGGCACCCATACGCGCACGCAAAGTCGGGTCCTGCAGCAACTGGATCACTCTGGAAGAAATTTGGCTGACCGAATTCCCATCCACGACAAATCCAGTCTCTCCCTCGAGCACCGCGTCGGGAGCTCCTCCCGAATCCCCCGCAATGACCGGCAATCCACACGCACTTGCTTCCAAATACACAATCCCTAAACCTTCTACCTCTAAACCGCCGAGACGATTGCGGGAAGGCATCGCAAAGAGATCGCCTACTGAGAGGTAGCGCGGCAGGTCTTCCCAAGAGACGCGGCCAGCGAAGAAGACGTCGTCGGTGAGATGGAGTTTGGCGGCTTGTTTTTCAAAATCGCGACGCAAAGGTCCTTCACCGCAAATCAAGAGTGCAGCTCGAGGAAGAGCCTTGTGAATCAATGGCAGCGCATCAATCAACCGATCCTGACCTTTTCGATGGACCAAGCGCCCTACAATCACAATGACTGGACGATCGCCGATCCCCAGTTTCACCCTCAGATCGGTGGCATCAATTCCAGGATGAAAGTGTTTCTCATCTACTCCAGGGGTGAGTTGGCGCATGGCAGAGATAGCGCGATCAGAGAGCGCACCTGCGATTCGCGAACGCGTGTAGTCACCAAGGTAAGTAACTGAGTCAACGTTCTCTCCGATTCTGCGAAGAAGTTGGCGACTTCCAGGGGTGGTTGCCCACCAAAGCTCGTGCCCATGAGTAGTAGCAATCGACCTCACAATCCCGGCGCGCTTGAGCGCAGGAGCCATCAAGCCTAGAGGCGCAGCAGCGCCAAACCACACCTGGGTACATCCATGTTTCTTCGCGGTGGCTACCACACGTTTCGTCGCATTTCGCGTAGGCACCAACATCTTCATCGGATCGCGCACCACTTCGATGTCAAAATCCCGATGTAAGCGATCGTCATACTCACGAGCGCCGTCCTGATCACTTGTGTGAACAACGACGCTTCCGCGCGGAAGGCGCTCAACTAGTGCGTTGACGAAAGATTCGATCCCACCGGCACGTGGACCAAAATCATTAGTGACAACCAGAGTAGGGCGCATCCGATTAGAGACGGACCCCGCCACGAAACGGCATAGTAGAAATGGAAGAGACCTGCACACGCTTGCCCGGACGTGGTGCGTGCACCATCAAACCATTCCCTAAGTAGATGCCCACGTGACTAATTCGGCTATAAAAGAAGACTAAATCTCCAGGCTTGAGGGAGCCGCGCGATATTCTTCTCCCGTATCCATACTGTGCCGACGAAGAATGTGGGAGAGAAATCCCTGCCTGTGAAAAGGCGACCATGGTCAGCCCAGAGCAATCCCACTCTTTGGTACCCGCAGCGCCGAAGATATAGCGATCGCCTATCTGCCTCAGTGCGTATCTCAAAGCGATACCGCCGCGCCCCGAAACTTTATTGGCCAACTTCGCCGAGATGAGTGAGCTCTGCTGTGAAGACGCGTCTTCTTCTGCTTGCTTTTTTAATAACCGCGCCCGTTCCTCACTCTTTAATGATGCGAGGAGCCCCTCGGCCTTGCGCAATTTCGCTTGCGCTGCTGCTGCTTCGGCGGCAAATTCCTTCTGGGTCGCTTGGATTTGTTTCAACTGGTCTTTCACCAAGAGTGAGGTCTGTTGCAGACGCTGCGCCGCTGTGGAGTAGCGCCGGAGTTCGATGCTTTGAGTGCGCGTTAACACTTCAAGTGAGCCCGCACTAGCTAAATAGGCGGTCGGATCTTTGGCAAAGAGTAATTGCATTCCCTGACCCATACCACCGTCCATGTATGCCTGAAGGGCGATTTTGCCAAGACTCTTCTTCAGCACATCAACATTCTCGCGCTGAGTGGCTTGCTGGCCTTTGACACCCGAAAGTTTTTGTTGCAATTTTGCGAGCTTAACTTTCGCACCATTCGCATTCTCGGCAGCGTCGCCAGCTTCGCTCTGCAATTGCTCCACTTGCCTAGCTACTGCGGTAATGGAAGAAGGGGTGGCTGTGGCCCCTTCGGGCAGCGCGAACGCCAGTGCACAGATTGCCACGATCGCAGACCTGGAGGTCTGACGTCGGCTCATTCGAGGAGCTGCCATTTAGGCAGGCTAACCACCCACTTCGCCTCACATCAACTTTTCACCCCGCCGAAAGCCCAGGTTTACGCTCAAATGGCCAAAAAATTAGCCGGTAGCGCTTAGATGTTTCGACGGCGGCACCAGACCAGATTCCACCAGCACCTCAACTGCTGCCAAGTGCTCGGGGCTGGGTGTGGGCAGGGTGCCAGAGGTCCCGGGCATGCTCGAAACTCCGGTGATGGATAACAGGTGGGTCACTACACACTCAGAACATTCGTGTGCCCGACCCAGAGCGGGGATGACGCAGGTATCGCAATCGATGATCATGAATTCAGCCTAGAACCGACCACTGACATCATCTCTCAAAGGAGATCCTCTCTCAAAGAAAGATCCGTGCCGCCTCAGGGAAGGATTGAGACCCCGAAAACCTTTCGGTTGGAGAACCACGTGCGCCAGATAACGATAAAGAGAAGATAGAGCGGGGTAATTGTCAGCATCCAATATGCCCAGCGAGGACCGCTCAGCAGGTCAGCGCTCTCGAAGGTAGCCGAAAGAACAGTGAGCGCCAGGAGATAGAGCAACATCAATGGGATAGTCAATGAGCGCATCGCTCTGACTCTCATCAAATGTGGAAACTTTACCCTCGTCAATTGCAGCAGGCAGAGCGCGATCGAAATGATGGTCGCCCACGTGGGACCAATATGGAGAATGAGAAAAGTGGGGACCACCACATTCCATGCTGCAGGAAAGCCGTTAAACCAAGCATCTTCAGTTTCCAGGTCGGTCCGGGCAAACCAGAGAGCCGAAGTAAAAACGATCAACGCCGCAACAGCCATCTGCCACCCACTTGGCAGGAGCTCCATGCGAACCATGAAAGCGACCGGAACAACCACGCACGTTACGTAATCAACGACGAGATCGAGAATATGGCCATCAAACTGCGGAGCATGCTCCATGACGGCGAGCTTGCGAGCAATAGGACCATCGATACCGTCGAGTACCTGACAAACAATTAACCAGAGCAAAGCAGCTCGGATGTGGCCATCTATGGTCGCCTGCAAGGCCAACAGCCCGGCGGCAGCTCCGCTGGCGGTGAGAGCATGAATAGCGAGTCCAGCCCTGCGAAGGTGATGGGTTTTTGAAAGCGCCATGAGGCACAGCCTATCCCGGGAGTCGGTGGCTCACCGTAGGCTCAGGCCATGAGTTCTTCTCCGGCGCGCACCGCCAAACGCCGCCTCCTTGAGCGACTTTGGGTCGTCTTAGTGATTGTTTACGGAGCCGGTCGTGCCTTTGTGGTCTGGAAGGCCCTCGGTAAATATGGTGTCAATCCGTGGCTCTATTTAGCGCTAGATGTCACGTCGTCATGGCCATACGCAGTCGCGACTGCTCGCTTGGTGACGTCAGTGATCGATCGAGAATTCTCTCGAGCGAGGTCATGGGGCGTCCTCGCCGCGGTCACATTCCTTATTCCCGATATCTATATCTTGGCCGTTGCAAGAGAGGTGCCCACCGAGGTTTACGTCATCGTCATCGCGATCATTTCGTTATTAGCGCTCTCGGCGATCCTTTCGCTCTTCGTAAAAATTCGTAATGGACGTAGAGCGCGCAGTGAGTGATCAACTTTCGCTCCACGATCTAGGTAGACCTCTCCGTGACACCACGTTTATTGTCGTTGACTTAGAAACCACTGGTGGATCGCCAGCCACTTCAGCGATTACCGAAATCGGTGCAGTAAAAGTTCGATCAGGTGAGGTTCTTGGCGAATTTCGCACTTTTGTTAATCCAGGTGGACCCATTCCGGTCTTCATCACAGTTCTCACCGGCATCACCGACTCAATGGTGGCCTTAGCGCCAGGCATTGAAAGTGCGTTACCTGCCTTTCTCGAATTCTGTGACAACTCCGACAACGCAGTGCTCGTAGCCCATAACGCGCCCTTCGATATCGGATTTCTTAAAGCCGCGAGTGCGCAGTTGAAGATTGAGTGGCCCAATTACGAAACTCTAGACACGGCAAAGTTAGCGCGCACCATTCTGAGCAAAGACGAAGTGAAGGATTGCAAGCTCGGCACTCTCGCTCCTTTCTTCGGTGCCAGCACCACGCCGAACCATCGAGCGCTCGATGATGCGCGAGCGACAGTCGATGTACTGCACGGACTCATTTCAAGATTAGGAAATCTTGGCATTTCAACCTTGCCTGATTTACGCGCCTTTTCCCATCGCATCACTCCTGCACAAAAGAGGAAAAAATATCTAGCAGAAAATATCCCTTCGGTATGTGGCGTCTATATTTTTAAAGATATTCAGGGGGTCCCACTTTACGTCGGAGTTTCGAATAATTTACGCAACAGGGTGCGTTCATACTTCACCGCATCCGAGCAGCGAAGACGCATTATCGACATGATCGCCATTACAGAGAGTGTTGAAATAATTGTCTGTCGCACCTCTCTCGAAGCGAGTGTCCTGGAACTTCGTCTTATCGAAGAGTTCCAACCGCGCGTCAACCGGCGTTCGAAACATCAGAGTAAATCGTATTGGGTCCATTTAACAAGCGAGCGCTTTCCTCGCCTTGCGATCGTTCGAGGAATTGAAAAGATAAATGACGAATGGATTGGCCCCTTTCACTCGCGGGGCGATGCACAGTTGGCTATTGAATGTGTGTATGAAGTACTTCCCATACGACAATGCACTCCTCGCATCACTATTGCGAGCCAGAAAAAGTCGAGCGCATGCGCTTTGGCAGGCATGGGCAAATGTGGCGCTCCATGTATTGACGATCAATCCGCTGAAGATTACGAAGCTATCATTGATGTCGCTCGCCACCTCTTCACGCTCGACGCTTCTTTAGTGGTGGGTCGTGCGAATGTTCGCATGCGCGAATTAGCCATCGAGGAAAGATTCGAGGAGGCCATCGAAGTTCGTAATCGACTCACCTCATTCCTGCGCGCATCCTCAAGGGCCGAAAGACTTCGAGCTTTCGTTCAATTGCCTCAAATCATCACCGCACTACCTACACCAGATGGCGGATGGGAATTCACCTGCATCAGATACGGACGTTTCGCCGGCGCACTCATCGGCGATCCCGGATATGCACCGCAACTGACCATCGATTCGCTCTTACTGCTCAGCGAGCACGTCTCCCCCGGCGAGCGCATTATGCCGGCCTCATCACACGAGGAAGTGGAGCGACTTCTGCGCTATGTGGAGACCCCTGGGCTTCGACTCGTGGAAGTTCTGGGTCAATGGTGTGTACCGGCGCGAGGCGCACAAGCCCACCGCCATGCGCTAGAGGCTCTCGAGTTAGCTATTCCTACAGTGAAGCCCACAGGTGGTGGCCACGATGGCCGTCCCATCCCCCGTCGGAGTCGGATTTCTTTAGGTGAACCGGGGAGTTAAGCCAGGATTTTGGCTGCCAGCGCAACCAGGGCAAAAGGATCGATCGGATGAGCCAGATAGCCCTCAGCGCGCGACCAGGTAGCTAGCCAGGCATCATCGGGGCGTCCGACCACCAGGAGAATGGGTGGAGAGTTAAAGAATTCGTCCTTAATCTGCCGGGCAAGGCCCAGGCCACCCTCGGGGACCGCTTCGCCGTCTAAAATGAGCAGGTCAAAGCCTTTTTTTCCCTTGAGTGTGGCTTTAGTAGCCTCTTCCATGGCGGCCAGCAGGGCCGGTCCCGTAGCTACTTCGAAGGTTTCAACGGGCGGCAAATCAACCGATATTCGTCGACCTAGACCGGCAATGATCTGGGCGCGGACGGTGGAATCATCGCTGTAGATCAGTACTCGAGTAACGCCCGTAGGTGGCGTCGAAGCAGTGCCACCGAGCAGATCTGATTGAGTGTGAGCCACCCACTTATCTTATCCCCCTGCAAGGCGGATTTCAGGCGCGCTTGTAGTGACCTGGTTCACCTCATTGAGAACGCTCCCGCAGCGCGCATTTTGGCACTTTATCCACCATAATTTAAATGTGACTAGCACCCTTGAAGACTCTGAGATGAACACCGCTACGGCCAACCGCCCGAACCTCGTAGCGGTGGGCACTATTGTCTGGCTCTCCAGCGAATTAATGTTTTTCGCAGCGCTCTTCGCGATGTATTTCACTGCGCGGTCGGTGCAAGGGCCAAAAATCTGGCATGAGTCGAACGGGATGCTCAATATTCCCTTCTCCACACTAAACACCACGGTGTTAGTGCTCTCTTCGGTCACCTGCCAATTCGGTGTTTTTGCCGCAGAACGCTTTCAATTACGGCGTACAGGGAGCGCCTTAGATTTTCGTAAATGGGGATTATCCGAGTGGTTCGGACTTACCTTTCTGATGGGTGCTTTCTTCGTCGGAGGACAGATTTACGAATATGCAAACTTGGTCACAGAGGGTCTCTCGTTCTCCACGAACGCTTATAGCTCGGTCTTCTATCTGACAACCGGCTTCCACGGGCTCCATGTCACGGGTGGACTTATCGGCTTCCTGATTCTCCTTGCACGCACCTTCAAAGCTCGACGATTCGGCCATTCACAAGCTACCTCGGCAATCGTGGTCTCTTACTATTGGCACTTCGTTGACATTGTTTGGATCGGACTATTCGCCACTATCTACCTCATCAAGTAAGGCTCCGAGTTGAAAAAGATTCTGCGTCATCGCCGCCATCCCGTCGCGCACTTCCTCGTGTTGGGAATTGCCCTTCTTGCTATCGGGTTTGGATACACGCTGCTTTCACCCTCGAATGCAGCAGTTGCCACAAATGCGCGCAGCCAAGCGGTAGAAGAGGGTCGTCAGATCTTCCTCAAGGGCTGTTCCTCATGCCACGGACTCAATGCGGAGGGTTCCACCCAAGTGCCCACTTTGCTCGGTGTCGGCGCAGCTTCTGTTGACTTCCAGGTAGG
>JBAXIG010000037.1:0-15585 GCA_037138535.1 Actinomycetes bacterium | reverse complement strand
ATACAAGCGGTTTGAGAGGAATTAGCGACCCAGCCATTAGAACACTGAAGACCAGAACCAGAACTGCTTCCACCCATGGTGGCCGCGCACTCTTTGCCGTTCCAAGACGTCAACGCCGGACACACAGGAACCGCGGCCCCAGCAGACGCACCAGTAGTCGGAGCGCACCATGTGCCATTCCAAGAGGTGGCAGGCCCACAAGACGAAGCCCCGGAGTTAGATCCGGAATTGTCCACCACTGGGGCGATACAAGCGGTTTGAGAGGAATTAGCGACCCAGCCATTAGAACACTGAAGACCAGCACCAGAACTACTGCCCCCGCTGTTCGTGGGTGCCGCCGATGAGGTCTTGCAAGAGTTGCTTGTCGCCTCATAGACAGCGGGTGCATTACATACCGGAGCTACCGCCGGAGCGACTGGGATGACCGTTATAGGGGCGCAGAAAGTCCCATCCCATTTAGTCGCCGGTCCGCAGTTAGGAGGGGCAGCCGGTGGCGGGGTTGCAGTCACACAAGAAATTTGTGCTGAATCAGGAACCTGCCCCGCAGGACATTCAAGCGCTGAGGCGGGAGCAGCGGTGATGACTGCGGGCACAGCGACTAACGTCGTCAGCCCGAATATAAGGGCTGCAAAAGCTGCAATTCTGCGCATAGTTCACCTGCCTTAGTGAGCGCCTTATTCTGACTACCGACTATCAATATAGCCCCGGTACTTAAATCCGTCACCACGCGCATCGCCAAAAACTGGTTTCCCCAGAAGATTCCCCAAAGGAGTGGGCCGAGTAACGCCCTAAACCCCTGATTTGGCGAGGAATTGCACCGTATCTTGCGGCAACGTTAAACCTAAGACTTTGCCATTGGAGAGGATTCGCCACCTAAAAGTTTTTTCACCCACGGTTTTGACTGGATATTTGGCGACGTAGGAGTAGGGATACTTCGGGTTCGTGCACTTGCTTTTGATCGCATTCGCCTGAGCGACTTTTACCCAACTCTTTCCGCGCAACTCTTCGAGTATCCCCGTGCTAGAAGTTTGCCAGCACCGAGATTCTGGGCCGCCCCATGTACTCCCGACAAAACAAGTTGTGGTGTCACATGAGTTCACCACTCGAATTATTTGATACGTACATTTACCCACCCCACTTGCATTTATGGGTTCAATACAAACAAAATAAAATGCATCTTTAAAACTAGAAATATCAAGAGACTTCTGCGCGGTCGGTAATGCCCGATCAAAGATAACGGTATTCGTAGTGCATTTATTTTCCGGACAATCCCATATCCGCACCCGCTGAGAAGTGAGTGAGTACTCACTTACGGCGCTGCCGAGCGACCACTCCAGAGATCTGCGCACGGGAAGCTTCTGATCAGGAATTCCGCTTGCGATACCTTCTGCAGGAGCTGGCACCACACTAAAACTCCATCCGACATCTGTCACGCCACCCTGTTTTATTTTTACTTTATAAGTACCCTTCACAAGAGGATCTCTTGGAATAATGATGACTAAATTCTCACCCGTAAAAGATTTAGCTCCCGCGGGTCCCATCACCGCATCAGTTGATTTGAATGTGTACTGAGTTTGCACACAGACATCTTCCTCTGGGATCCGTTCGCCCTTCGCGCCAGTAAGCTCTACGGAGACATCTTTCGTTGGATCTTTGAGTAACGAAGCGAATATCGGCAGCCCTGTGTAATTTTTATAATCCCCAGGGCAACCTTCTCGTGGTTCAGGAGACTCACCCGCGAAACGGGAGAGGCGAACCGTGGAGCCGTCTCCGGGAAAAAGTATGTTCTTAGTACGTGTCGCACCTGGTGTTAAACCTGCAACGACGTTCAGGCCCCAAAAGGACCGCCCCGAATCGGCCTTCGATGTTGCCAAGGCGCTGCTCTTCAAAGCCTCACGTAATATTCCAATTGCATGAAACGGTGCGGTCATCCATGCATCCATCGCGCCGGCTTCACTCTCCTCAGCCCGTGCATCGGAAATAATGTTGCTTGCTTTCCCAGCGCCTTCACCTTCCGTTGTGTAATGAGGGCTGGCCGGGTTTTCCGTGTGTGGACTTGAGAATCCACCCACTCGAAGCACCTTGTCAGTGTTTATCAAGTAATCAAGATGTGCGTCGAGCGCCTTAGAGAGAGAGACATCCAGGGTCACCGGTTTCACTCCGGAAGCGGTCCGGTACCAATTCATGGTTTCAAACCACCCCGCTGTGAGCCCAGGAAGTGGGCTCTCGGCTTTAGCTGCGGCATTGCTTCCGGTGAGCGAAACGAGGCCACCTAACGTGGCTAGCAGGAGAGCTCCTACGAGGGTGCGATTTCGCATTCCCTTACTTTAGGCGGAGAGCCACCGATCCGCTCCCAGAAAGGAGGCGCGCCCTTGCCCCCTCGGCGGGTGCTCCCAAATTCAAAGGGCCTTTGGCCAGAAATTACCGTTTAAGCAGCTCCCCCGATCACGGTCTCAGAGGCGAACTCCCTGGCCACCAGATCGTCATACTCAGCGATCTCTCGATCAGATTTAGCGCTGTCCCAACCCAGGAGCGGGGCCATCACTTGAGCGACAATGCGGGCGGCAGCCACTCCGCGATCACTCACTTCAATGGCGATGCGGGTACGACGCATCAATACGTCGCTTATGTGTAGTGCTTTCTCGTGAGTGATCGCATAGCGAATCTCCGCTAGAAGATAGGGCAGGTGAGAATCAATTTTTTCGAGAAGAGTTGCATCAAGTTTTGCTGGCTCTAGAACTTCCTCAAAGAGTGAGCCGTAGCGCGAAAGCAGATGCAGGACAACTTCTCGGGTGAGCGAATTCGCTACCGCCAAAGCATTCACCCTGTTGAGTAGTGCCAAGTATCCATCTGCCCCCAGTAAGGCAATTTCCTCTGTACAAGATTCGGGGACGATCCTTAACAGGTCACTTGCGGCTGCATCGATAGCATCTCGCGCCATGATTCGATAAGTCGTGTACTTTCCGCCAGCCACACTGATCAATCCTTCAATTGGATGATCCACTACATGTTCACGTGAAATTTTCGTTGTGCTACTAACCTCCGTTGGTGCAACTAACGGTCGAATTCCGGCGTAAACAGAAATAACGTCAGAATGTTTAAGCGGATGACGAAGTACTTGATTCGCCTGCTCAATAATGTAATCAATATCTTCAAGGTTTGCGAGCGGTTCTTCCTTGCTTCCAGTCCACGGCGTATCGGTAGTGCCCACAATCCAAAACTCTTTCCACGGAATCACGAACAGTACGCTGAGTGCAGTTTTAAGGATCACGCCGGTTTTTAAGGCGATGGCGCTCTTGGGTAGCACAATGTGCACGCCCTTGCTCATTGCAATGTCGTACCCATGGTTAACCGCAGCAGCTTCTTGGATCTTGCTATTCCAGATGCCCGCTGCGAGCACTGTCGTAGCACTCTTGATTTGAAACTCCCGGCCACTCTCTCGATCACATACTTTGACCCCGACGACGCGGCCACCCTCTCGTATCAGCGCGATCGCTTCCACTTGGTTGGCGACTAAGGCCCCATAACGCTCTGCAGTGCGCGCAATCGTCACGGTATGCCGGGCGTCATCGACTTGAGCGTCATAGTAAAGAATGCCGCCTTTAAGAATATCGCTCCGCAAGGCGGGTGCGACCTCGCGCATCTTTCGAGAAGAAATATGTCGGTGCGCCGGAAGAATTCTTTCCCTGCCCCGTAAAGCGTCATAGAGCGCGAGCCCTGCACCTACATAACCTCGCTCTTTCACACCTTCGTGCAACGGAAAAAGAAAAGAAACCGGAGAGACTAAGTGCGGGGCAGTGTGCCCGACCATCAATTCACGTTCCTTAAGCGCTTCACGCACTAATTTGAAGTCGTATTGTTCGAGATAACGAAGACCACCGTGGATTAATTTACTAGAACGACTTGAAGTACCACATGCAAAATCATTTGCTTCGATGAGAGCGACTCGTAGCCCCCGGGTGGCTGCATCTAAAGCCGCGCCCACTCCAGTAACACCGCCGCCAATCACGAGTACGTCGAATTCGGCAGAAGCTAATTTCTCTACAACGGCTTCGCGTGAAGAAATATTCATTTGCCCAACTTGCATGCCACGAAAGAAACTACTCGCCCTCAACGGGAAATGCGCTCAGGATTTCTACGCCAGAAATATCGCTCAAAACGGTGAGCAAATCGCCTGGGTCGCTACCGGGGATATTCACCACAAAGTCATCAAGGGCTCGGCCATCTGAGTTCTCGACCACCGCAAGGCTACGGATATTGCAACCGGCGAAGCCGATCGCAGAGGCAACCATTCCTAGAGAGCCGGGACGGTCGGGCAGCGCGAGGCGGAGTTGGTAGATAGACATTGCTCTATCCTTTCAGAAGAGGTCGCCTTGTGAGGGCTGATAACACCACGTAGGCTAAGAAGATACCTAGATCCGGACATACCGGACACATCCCGGGGGACTCATGAACGCGCCACTGACTGCTGATGCACTTCGTAACGCCGTCACCAATAATGAGATCGATACCGTGATTCTGGCGATCACCGACATGCAGGGTCGCCTCCAAGGGAAATTCATTCACGCGCAATTCTTCGTAGACGAGTGCCTCACCCACGGCGCCGAGGGCTGCAATTACCTCATGGCAGTTGATGTCGATATGAACACTGTTGATGGATACGAGATGTCGTCTTGGGAGAGCGGCTACGGCGACTTCGCCATGCAACCCGATCTCAACACGATGCGCATCATGCCTTGGCGTGAGAAGACCGTCATTGTGCTCGCAGATGTTCTCAAACTTGATCACTCTCCCGTCACCGCCTCACCTCGGCAAATTCTGCGCAAACAACTCGAGCGTCTCAATGCACTCGGAATGCAGGCACTGGTAGGCACTGAACTTGAATTCATCGTCTTTGAAGATTCTTTCGAGGAAGCCTGGAACAAGGGATACAAAAATCTCGTCCCAGGAAATCAATACAACGTTGACTACTCCATTCTTGGATCCTCTCGCGTAGAACCCCTCGTACGTGAAATTCGTAACGCCATGTACGAAGCAGGCATGGTGGTCGAATCCGCTAAGGGCGAGTGCAACCTCGGCCAACACGAAATCGCATTCAAATATCGCGACGCATTAGGCACGTGTGATAACCATGTGATCTATAAAATGGGTGCTAAAGATATTGCTGCCCAACAAGGAAAGTCACTCACCTTCATGGCTAAGTTCAACGAGCGCGAAGGCAATTCCTGTCACATCCATCTCTCGTTCCGTGGCCTTGACGACAGTTATGTGATGGCGGGCGAAGAAGATGAAGGCATGAGCGATCTAGGCAAGGCCTTTATCGCCGGCCAGATCGCCCATATGAAGGAGCTCACGCTTCTTTACGCGCCCAATATCAACTCATATAAGCGTTACGTTCCTGGTTCCTTTGCGCCGACCTCGATCCGCTGGGGACGCGATAACCGCACCTGTGCCTTCCGCCTCGTGGGTCACGGCCCCTCACTTCGTTTAGAGAACCGCGTTCCAGGCGGGGATGTAAACCCTTATCTCGCAGTTGCCGGCATGATTGCCGCGGGCATCGATGGCATCGAGAAGAAATTGAAACTAGAGCCAGTCTTTACTGGCAATGCCTATGAGTCTGACTCACCTCGGGTGCCATCAAATATGACCCAAGCACTTACTCTCTGGAGCGAAAGCAAATGGATTACCGAAACTTTCGGCAAAGATGTACAAGATCACTACACCAATATGGCGCAGGTGGAGTTGGCTGCCTTTGGCAAAGCCATCACCGACTGGGAGCGCGTCCGTAACTTCGAAAGGTTCTAATGTCTGCCACGTATGACGTCA
Source organism: Actinomycetes bacterium (assembly GCA_037138535.1). Lineage (GTDB taxonomy): Bacteria > Actinomycetota > Actinomycetes > Nanopelagicales > Nanopelagicaceae. Next base: position 9,759 of record JBAXIG010000037.1, on the reverse strand, counting down.
TCAATCCTGCTACTGAAGAGCTCCACACCACTATTGAGCAATTAGACCTCGAGCACACCGATGCTGCTATCGCCAACGGCGCCAAGGCATTCACCACTTGGCGGGAAGTTGCACCTGGCGACCGAGCCAAAATGCTCCGCGCTTTTGCAACTAAGGTCAGCGAACACCGCGAGGAACTCGCACAGATTGAAATTGCCAACTCGGGACACACTCTGGGCAATGCACTCTGGGAAGCCGATAACGTCGCCAACGTCCTGAATTACTACTCGGCAGCGCCAGAACTTCTCTTCGGACGACGGATTCCGGTCCCCGGTGGCATCGACTTCACCATCAAAGAACCGCTCGGTGTGGTCGGCGTCATCGTGCCCTGGAACTTCCCGATGCCGATCGCCAGCTGGGGTTTTGCACCCGCGCTAGCGGCCGGCAACACCGTAGTTTTAAAACCAGCAGAACTCACACCACTGTCGGCAATCCGCTTGGGAGAACTCGCACTTGAAGCTGGCATCCCTGAACACGTCTTCCAAGTACTGCCAGGGCGCGGATCCGTGGTGGGTAATCGTTTCGTCACGCACCCAGCCGTCCGAAAGATAGTTTTTACTGGCTCTACCGAAGTGGGCAAGGGGATCATGCGTGGCTGCGCTGATCAAGTAAAGCGCGTCACTCTAGAGCTAGGTGGCAAGAGCGCCAACGTTATCTTCGCAGATGCTGATGTAGAAAAAGCTGCCGCATCAGCACCAGGCGCGGTCTTTGATAATGCCGGACAAGATTGCTGCGCACGTTCGCGCATTCTCGTCGAGAAGAGCGTCTTCGATAAATTCATGACGCACTTCGAAGCTGCCGTAAAAGCATTCCGAGTCGAAGATCCTCGGTTGGCCACGGCTGACATGGGACCACTCATTTCCAAGAAGCAATTCGATAGCGTCTCTGAGTATCTCGGTGAGAATGTCGCGTTCAGCGGATCAAAGCCAGAGGGCAAGGGTTACTGGATGGCCCCCACCGTTCTGATGCCAAAGAACACTAAAGATCGCGCGTGGAACGAAGAGATCTTTGGACCCGTCGTCTCGGTGATGCCTTTCGATAATGAAGCAGATGCCATCGCGAAAGCTAACGACACAGAGTTCGGTCTTTCTGGTTCCATCTGGACGCGCGATACGGGTCGCGCACTCCGTGTATCCCGTGGAATTGAAACCGGAAATCTTTCGGTAAATAGCAACTCCTCAGTGCGCTACTGGACTCCGTTTGGTGGCTTTAAGCAATCAGGTTTGGGTCGCGAATTAGGACCCGATGCAGTGGACGCCTTCACAGAAGTGAAGAACGTATTTATTTCAAGTGCAGAATAGCGAGGACTCATGAAGCGGCTAGAAGGACGTGTAGCAGTCATCACTGGCGCAGGTAGTGGTATCGGATATGCCACCGCGAAGCGCTTCGCTGATGAAGGTGCCAAAGTTGTCGTAGTTGATATGAACCCAGAGACTGGCAACGCAGTTGCCAAGGAAGTGGGCGGAATCTTCGTTTCAGCTGACGTTACCAACGAAGAGCAAGTTCAAGCGATGTACAAGACCGCTTTTGATACGTACGGTCGCATCGATATTGCCTTCAACAATGCTGGCATCTCACCACCGGATGATGATTCCATCCTCACTACTGGCATTGATGCTTGGCGCCGCGTGCAGGAAGTCAACCTCACTAGCGTCTTCCTCTGCTGCAAGTACGTTCTTCCCTACATGCAAAAGGGCGGCAAGGGTTCCATCATCAACACTGCCTCATTCGTGGCAACGATGGGCGCTGCCACCTCGCAGATCTCCTACACGGCTTCGAAGGGTGGCGTGCTTGCAATGAGCCGCGAACTAGGTGTGCAATTTGCTCGTGAAGGAATCCGCGTAAACGCGCTCTCCCCCGGACCCGTGAATACTCCGCTGCTTCAAGAACTCTTCGCGAAAGATCAAGAGCGTGCAGCTCGCCGTCTCGTGCACATTCCCATGGGTCGCTTTGCTAATCCAGAAGAAATTGCGGCAGCAGTTGCATTTCTCGCTAGCGATGACTCTTCCTTCATTACATCATCGAACTTCTTAGTCGATGGCGGAATTTCCGGAGCGTACGTCACTCCGCTTTAACCCCGTGCTTTAAAGAGCGCTTAGTTTGTAGGAGCGGTGGTTGGGGTTGATCCCTGACCACCATTTCTATTTCCACCGCCGCCGCCTGCACCGCCGCCGCCTGCACCGCCGCCGCCAGCACCGCCGCCTGCACCGCCGCCACCGAATCCACCACCAGCAGGGCCACCAGCAGGGCCACCAGCGCCAGCTTGCGGAAGGAGGTCGCGGCACTTAGTCATCGCTGCAGCTACCTTGGGATCGGCCATGTCGGGGCGCGTGCCCGGGTCAAATGTGACGCCAGCCTTTGCAAGACAGGCAATAAACTCTGGATTATTAAATCGTCCACCACCAGCACCGCCGCCACCAGTTGCAGCACCACCAGCTCCACCAGCACCACCGACGGAAGGTCGCGCGGCGCTACCCGCGCCAGCACCTTTACCACCAGCAGAACTTGCTCCAGAAGCAGCCCCTCCACCAACACCGCCTGTCTTTGCACCGCCACGGGCGCGTTGACCTGTACCTGTGCCACCTGCACGAGCACCCGTACCAGCGCCGGCACCAGCGGCAGAACCGGCGCCAGCGGCTGCGCCGAAGCCACCACCACCTGCGCCGCCACCGCGAGCGCCTAATAATGCAGCTACGGGCAGAGCGCCCTTGCTTACGGTGGTCGGAGTTACCGTTCCATCATTTCCGGTACTTCCAATAACAGTCACCGCATCGCCCACTTTGAGCGCAGCGATCTTCTCTGAGGTGGTGTTTGTGACGGGAGTTGCCGCGCTCGCCTTCACGACGATCGCCTGTCCATCGGCCCCACGCAGGTAAATCGTGGTGCCATCAATCTTGGTGATAGTTCCGGCAGTTGCGCCGCCACCAAATCCGCCGCCACCAAATCCACCAGCGCCGGCAACCCCGCCAACGCCTCTATTACGTCGACCAGATCCCCCGCCGAAAGCCGCAGCCGCTGCCACGCCAGAACCGTTCGCTAAATTGCGCAACGTTGCTCCACCGCCGCTCACCGAACTTGAAGTGGAAGATTGATGTTGGGAGTACCACACACCACTCGCGCCACCACCGACAAAGAGCACCAGCGCTCCTAGCACCCTGGTGTACTTGTTGACCCAGCGATAGTTGCCTTTAGCTAACTCTTCCCCAAGATTATCTTCAGCGGGAGTAGCGAATATATCGAATTCTTCACTCATGACGAAGTGCCTCGATCGGTCGTAGGGATGCTGCGCGACTTGCTGGGTAACTCCCGAAGAAGAGCCCGATCAGGACACTCACTCCGAATGCTAGAAAGACTGAAGAGGGAACGATGACAGGCTTCACCCCTACGATCGTGAAGTGGGAGCCTACAAAGCCTGCGATCACGCCAAGCACGCCACCAAGGAGCGAAAGGATGGTGGCCTCGATGAGGAATTGCCCAAGGATGGCGCTGCGTGGGGCGCCAATGGCTTTGCGAATACCGATCTCTCGAGTGCGCTCCACCACTGTCACTAACATGATGTTAGTAATGCCGATCCCGCCCACGAGAAGCGAGATGGCAGCAACGGCGGCTAGTAATACCGTAAAGACCTGATTTGTATCAGACGTGGTTTGTAAAAGACTGGCCTGATTGAGAAGTCGATAATCGCGAGTTGCATCGCTCTTCACCAAGTGACGTGGATCGAGAATCGCTTGAATCTCGTTCTGCGCAAGGTCTTGCACGGAGGCTGACTTTGCCTGAACGATGATGGATGAAAGTGATTGATAACCGGTGAGTGTGCGCTGCACGGCGGTGACTGGGGCTATCAACAAACTGTCTCCATCTTGAAAACCGTTAGAGCCCTTGGTATCAGCTACTCCGACGACCGTGAATGGAATCCCGCCGCACTGGATCACTTTTGAAAGTGGTGAGTCAGTACCAAAGAGTTCGGTCGCCGTCGTTTTGCCAATCACCGCTACACGACGCCCTTCTGTCACATCGTCATTTGTAAAGTAGGTGCCGATATGAACGGGAGTATTACTCGCTTCGAAGTAGGCGGGCCATGTGCCTGAAAATGTCGACGGAGATGAGCTTTCTGCCCCATTCGTACAAGTGACTCCGTTGGCATTGGCCACCGGCGCGGCTTGTTTAACGTTCGGGGCCTTCGCTGGATCTACTAATGCAATCGTGTCTGCAACCGTGAGCGGCTTAGTAGCGCCCTGGCGGTTTCTTGCTGACGGACCGAAGCCACCACCACCACGCTGCACCGTGATGGTATTAGTACCTAATTTTTCAATACTAGAAGAGATCGCTTTGCTCGAGCCGTTACCGACCGCTGTGAGCACGATGACCGACCCCACACCAATAAGAATTCCTAATGTGGTGAGTGCTGAGCGCAGGCCATTGGCAATTAACCCACGAAAGGCGAAGCGAATGATCTCAAAAATATTCATGCGATCTTCTTCGAGTTGAGTACGTCTTCGATAATCTTGCCATCTCGCATACGAATGATCCGTTTTGCCCGCGCAGCCACATCATTCTCGTGTGTAATCACAACGACCGTGCGTCCAGCTTCGTTGATTTGATCAAAGAGATCAAGTAAGTCTTTCGTCGACTTCGAGTCAAGCGCGCCAGTAGGTTCATCAGCTAACAGAAGAGCTGGGCGAGTTACTAATGCGCGTGCAACTGCGGCCCGCTGTTGTTGTCCTCCAGAGAGTTCAGTCGGTTCGTGGTTGACACGATCAGATAGCCCTACAAGATCGAGCGCCTTCAAAGCCCGCAGGCGGCGCTCTTTCAATTTGATCCCTTGATAAGCCAGTGGTAACTCCACGTTGGCTAGAGCCGACGTGCGCGGCACCAAGTTAAATGATTGAAAGATGAAGCCAATTTTTCTGCCACGCACAATCGAAAGTTCGTTCTCCCCGAGGGAAGAGACATCAATGCCATCGAGGAAGTACTCGCCTGCAGTCACGTTATCGAGGGCCCCCATAATGTTCATGAGGGTCGATTTTCCAGAACCAGATGGCCCCATAATCGCCACATATTCCCCCGGTTCAATGCTCAATGAAACATCATTGAGGGCAAAGATGGACGCATCTCCGACGCCGTAGCGTTTAATGACGTTGCGAACATCGATTACGAATGTCATCCGTTTCGACCTCCGCCGCCTCCGCCACCGCCACCGCCACCGCCACCGCCGCCAACTGAGATCCCTCCGGCGCCGATTCCAGCTGGGACTCCGCCTCGTGCGAATCCGTTACTTGAGATAGTGGATTGCGCAGCCGCATTGAGGGCGACTGTGTCGCCATTCTTTACGCCAGATTGAATCTCCACAAAGGAATCTCCCTTGAGACCAACCACCACTGGGGTGGTAGTGAATGTTTGCTTTCCCTTCACCGTCTTCACCAAACGCACCGTTGAAGTGGTGCCACGAATAGTGACCGCTTGTGCAGTAACTCGGAGCGCGTTCGGGACATTTCCAGTCGTGATGGTTGCTGTTGTAGTCATGCCGGGCTTTAAGCCTGGAACCCCACCAGTGATATCCATATCGACGGCGTAGGTGACAACATTATTGGTAGTCGTGGGCAAAATATCTACGCGTGCAACCGTTCCGACAGCAGTAACGCTCGGCATTGCCTCGAAAGAATAAATTGTGGTTTGACCCGCCACGATTTTCGAGGCATCAGCTTCGGAGAAACTTGCTTGCACTCGCAACGCACTCACGTTCGTTAGCACAATAAAGCCAGACACAACGCCGCTAGCTTTATTTGTTGCAGTCGGCGCATTTTGCCCCACCACAGCAGAGATTGAAGCGACATCCCCATCGACGGGGGCCTTCACCGTAGTGCCAGCGAGGTTACGTGCGGCCGTGTCATACGATGCCTGAGCGGAGTTAATGCCGGCGGCTGCAGATTCGATCGAACGTTGCGCAGCATCTAGGTCGGTTTGCGTGGCTGGGGCGTTGGTAATTGCTTGGGTAGTGACGTACAACTCGTACGAAGCCTTTGATGTCACGACTGCCTTCTTGAAATTAGCGAGTGAGATCGCATCTTTCTTCAAGTTAGCAGTCTGGCTCGTCAGCGAATTTTGGTAAGCTACCTGCAACCCTGCCAAAGTTTGCGCATCTTTCTTGACACTAGTCTTTTGGCTGAGGAGCGCGTTGCTATAAGAATTCTTAGCGCTTTGAAGGGAGTTATAATTACCCAAATAGGTAGTGCAATTACTTGACGTAACCGAAAGAGAATTACAAAACTCGAGAGTCAAGCCCGAAAAAATTCGGGAATAATTGTCGAAAGTGGCTTGAGAAGCATCAAGATTGGTCTTCGCCGCATCAACTGAATTCTGATAGCCGACCGCCGCGTCGACTTGATTGGCAGTCGTGTCATCTAGCGTTTTCTTTGCGGCATCCACACTTGCTTGATAGGTAGCAACGTTTGCTGCCAAAAGCACGGTCTGGTCATCAAGGGTTTGTTGCGTCGTATCAACACTTGCTTTCTGAGAAGCGAGCTGCAATTCGGCTTGTTTGATTTCGTCGGCAGTTTTTACTTTCTTTAATTTTTCGAGCGCCGACTGTGCATTGAGCAGAGCATTCTTGGCACTCGTTTGACTATTGATCGCCTGCTCGAGCGCCTGCTTCTGCGCTGCTGGATCAATCTGAGCCAAAATTTCTCCCTGCGTAACGTGCCGCCCCACGACCACGTTCACCGCAATCAAGGTCCCACTCACCGTGGGTGCCACCGCAATATCCCCCGGACTCACTACTTTTCCACTGGCAGAGACCGATGAAGTGACCACTCCGGTACTCACCGTGGTGGTTTGCGCGGCGGCCTCCACTACTGCCGTGGGGTGGAGAGTTTTCCACCCCCAGGTGCCGGCGGCAGCAACCACGGCGAGAAGGAAAATATTGACCAGGAATACGCGAATTTTGCCTTTGCTCATACGTTCGAGGATTGAGCGTGATTCTGTGAAAACCCTGTGATGAGACTGTCACTCCCCGTGGGGTTACCAGGGATTTCGCAGAATTCGCCGGAAATCCGCCCGCCCGAAACCGAATTACCCGAAACCGAATTACAGGGAGGCGTGCACTTTGGCGTGCAGTGCCGCGGTGATCGCCTTCAGCTCTGCCAGCTCCTCTGTTGCAAAGGCGCGCGCCTCCTTGGCCAACTCGAACTCAGCCAGTGAGGCGGTATGAGTCTCATCAATTTTCTGAGCCACAGCATCAGCGGAGACGGACTGCCCCACCATGATGATGGAGAGCAAGACCAACTGCATGAATGTTTGCGCCGCCCAAGCCACGATGACGATCAGGCTATGAGTAGCGATGGCCGCAGGTAGAGAGATGAGTGCAATCGCCGCGAAGAGGTAGGCACACCACATGGTGCCCACGAGTTCAGTGATTTTTGCTCCAAGCTTTCGATTGAACGTATTCATAGCGCCCGCTTCCATAATTTATCGTGGCTATTTCTTTGGGTCGAGGAAGACTTTTCCGATGGTCTTGCGAGCCCTGAGATCTTCATGCGCGCGCTTTGCTTCCGAGAGCGGATAACTTCCACCTATCACTGCCTTTATCTTGCCCGACTCGATCAATTCAAAGAGTTCAGCGAGTTGCGGAGCAATCATGCGATCAGGCCGTGCCATGCAATGCGCCAACCAAAAACCAATCACCGCACGCGAAGTCCCCATGAGCGCGCCGGCTTGAAGAGGTTCGGGTGCCGAGCGCGAAGCCATTCCAAATGTGACAAGCCGGCCAAACGGAGCGAGCGCCTGCAAACTTTGATCGAAAACTTTGCCACCAGTCATTTCAAGAACAATATTTACTTTCTTTCCTCCGTTAGCAGCCACAATCGCTGCGGTGAGATCGACTTCGGCAGGATCGATGACCGCATCCGCTCCAAGTGATGAAACAAGTTCGCGCTTATCGGCAGAGGATGCACTTCCGATAACTTTCGCACCCCAAAGTTTTGCGAGTTGCACTGCAATGGTGCCTACGCCACCAGCAGCGGCATGCACGAGAACGCTCTCGCGATCTTGGAGATGAGCGCTCGTACGTAAAAGGTGCACCGCGGTTGTTCCTTGCAAAATAGCTGCGAGCGCCGCTCCATCGCTTACGCCATCTGGAATGGGAAAAGTAAGCGCCGCTGGAGCTGAAACAACTTCGGCATATCCGCCGCCGGGGACTAAAGCCACCACGCGTTGCCCACTCGCATTTCGACCGACCACTTCGGCACCTGGAATCAGTGGCAGAGTTTGCGGCGAAAGATAGGAGTTCTCCGCTTGATGCGAGTCGGCGTAGTTGATACCACAAGCACTGACTTCAATAAGGACTTCACCTACGACCGCCGTGGGGGCTGGAATATCAACCAGCTTCAAAACTTCCGGTCCGCCAAATTCGGAGATTTGAATAGCCCTCATGCTGTTGCCTTCCGTGTTTTGACGATGTGGAGCGCGATCAACAAGGCGCCGGCCACGAGCGAAACGATGGAAAGGGTTAGCGGACCTGAGAATACTTTAGAAACAACCACTCCAGCGATTGAATTCGCCAGCCCTTCCCCTACTTGAGAGTTAGCCACCTTGGGTATGAGCAATGAAAGGAGTAAGAAGAATCCGCCATGGGCGAGTGCCATGATGCCAAAGCTCAAAGAGCGGCGGCGAGTGAATAGGAAGTAGAGGAATCCGAAACCTATGGCGAGGAGCGCACTTACGATCGCTCCAGTGGTCGCTTTGGTTTTGGTGGCGCTGAGGTTTGGTAATGGAGAATCTTCTCCCAGCACAATCGGTTTCATATCTGCTATATCGCTCACAGGCACTTTGGCGTCACCGAGCTCAACATTCAACGCATTGAGCGCCGATGTCAGTAGTGGGCGCACATCCACAGTGACGGTTCCCCTATCGGAGGCGAGTGCGTCAGCCACGGAGTTTGCGATCGCACTTATTTTTTCTGCTGTTGCGGGATCTGCAAGCACTTTATCGAGTGCCAACTCCAAGTCAGCACGCTTCTCCGAAATAACTGCTGCGGTTTCCGGGTCAGCACCTTCGGCAAACTTATTGAGTAACTCAACTGCTAACCCGCGCTGGACGTCTGCATCAGCAATCGCTGATTGGGAAATTTCGCCGGCGGCGCCATCTCGCAAGAGCGTCCACCAGAGCCCCACGGAAATGATTGATAACGAGAGAGTGATAGAGAGCAAGATTCCAGAGAGAATCTGGAGCGCAGGGTTCTTCTTCGAGGCTAAAGGCATGTGCTAAAGGTAGAGCCCGGTTCCCCCGCTGTCACTCAAGCGAGGCGAAGCCATGGCATGAATATCTCGTTCCCGGAGAAGGGTGTATGACTGGCCACGCACTTCGACCGCACCCTGACCGTTGGGGTCCTCCGGGTCATAAAGCACCCGATCCCCCACTTCCAGGGAGCGCACATTCGGCCCAGTGGCCACGACAACTGCCCAGGCGAGACGCTTGCCCACCGACGCTGTGGCTGGGATGACAATGCCACTGAGGGAGCGTCGCTCGCCTTCTACGCCATCGGTTGCCACCATGACTCGGTCGTGGAGCATCTTGATAGGGAGAGGGTTTTCCGGCGCATCACTCATGTGATCAGAGGCTACCCCACGCGATAGGATGCAATGATTTATTGCGCTCCTTCGGGATCGTTTGCGGGAGTGGTGAAATGGCAGACACGCAGGTCTTAGGAACCTGTGTCTTCGGACG
>JBAXIG010000036.1:0-16187 GCA_037138535.1 Actinomycetes bacterium | reverse complement strand
TCTGAGCCTGCTACCGGGACTCCCGCCTCCGCTGGGCTCAAGATAGTGGCTTTAGCCGGTGGCATCGGTGGGGCCCGATTTCTGCGAGGGCTCAAAGCCGCCGCCCCCGATGCCGAAATAACGGTTATTGGCAATACCGGCGATGACATCGAACTCTTTGGCTTACATATTTCTCCTGACCTCGACACCGTGATGTACACCTTGGGAAATGGGATACACGAAGAGCAGGGCTGGGGAAGGCGCGATGAAACCTTTGTCGTGAAAGAGGAACTTGCTATCTATGGAGTGGAACCACAATGGTTTGGTTTAGGTGATCGTGACATCGCCACCCATGTTGTGCGCACTCAGATGCGTAACGCTGGTTATCCACTCTCACAAGTCACCGCTGCACTCTGCGATCGATGGAAACCGGGCGTACAACTGCTTCCAATGACGGATGACCGGGTTGAGACACACGTAGAAATCGAAGATGAAGATGGTCGTCGATTCATCCACTTTCAAGAGTGGTGGATTAAGTTTCGTGCAAGTACACCCGCGCTTCGGATCATCCCTATCAATGCGGAGAGCGCCACACCAGCTCCCGGTGTCATCGATGCCATCAAGAACGCTGAAGTCATCCTCTTTCCGCCCAGCAACCCCGTTGTATCAATTGGAACGATTCTTTCAATTCCGGGAATTCGGCGGGCACTGATGGCATCGAAGGCACCATTGGTCGGCGTCTCGCCAATTATTGGCGGTTCACCTGTCCGTGGCATGGCAGATGCGTGCCTAGCGGCCATCGACGTGAAGAGTTCGGCCTTTGGTATCGCTGAACATTATGGTGCTCGTGGCAACGGCGGCCTTTTACATGGGTGGTTGGTAGCCGAAGTCGACAACGACTGTGTTCTCGATGGATTAAAAGTAATTGCGCGCCCACTCCTTATGAAGGATCTAGAAACCTCTCGTGACATTGCAGCTGCTGCTTTGGAATTAGCGCTGTCATTCTCGTGATTACCATCCGCGGCATAGCAGGGCTTCCACAAATTAACGCAGGTGATGATTTAGCCACTCTCGTCGCTGCTCATACTTCGATTGTTGACGGAGATGTCGTCGTCATCACTAGCAAAATAGTGAGCAAGGCTGAAGATCGTCTCGTTCCTGCTCTTGATCGCGTTGACGCCATCGCCGCCGAGGCTCAGCGTGTGGTAGCCCAACGTGGACGCACCTCCATTGTGGAAACACGTCACGGATTTATCATGGCGGCGGCTGGTGTCGACATGTCTGATGTTCCTCACGGCTTCGCCGCACTTCTCCCACTAGATCCAGACGCGAGTGCGCGCAAAATTCGAGGGGATATTCAAAAAGCTCTAGGAATCACCATTGGTGTCATCATTACCGACACGTTCGGGCGCGCTTGGCGCGATGGACTGGTTGATATGGCCATCGGAGCCGCAGGTATCCAAGTTCTCAACGACTTTAGAGGGAGAGTAGATGGTGCCGGCAACTTGCTTGAAGCCACCGTCATGGCGACCGTAGACGAAATCGCTTCTGCCTCGGAACTCGTACGCCAAAAGCTCACCCAAAGTCCAGTGGCTATCATCTCTGGCATCAATCATTTTGTTACTTCAGAAGATGGGCCAGGAGTAAGCGCGCTTATCCGCAAAAGTAAGGATGACTGGTTCCGACTTGGGCACCGCGAAGCAATCACCACCAGACGCACTATTCGTGAATTCACTGATGAGCCCATTCCACTGGAAGTTTTTGAAATCGCAGTAGGCGCAGCGCTCACTGCCCCAGCGCCGCACCACACCCACCCACTTCGCTTTATTCGACTCAAAGCACAAAGAGTTGAAGTACTCGATCACATGACGGCGGCGTGGCGCAACGACTTGGAAAAGTCGGGTACAGATGCTGAAAGCATCGAGAAGCGCTTACACCGCGGGCGCATTCTTTATGACGCCCCCGAAGTCATACTGGCATTTGTTTCACTCGATGGAGCGCACACGTACGGAGACCAGCGAGATGACTCAGAGCGGGATATGTTCATGATTGCTGGTGGAGCAGGGGTGGCGAACTTCCTACTTGCATTGCATGGCGAAGGCGTAGGTTCAGCCTGGATTTCATCGACCATCTTCTGCTCACAGATCGTCCGCGAAACTCTTGGACTTAAAGAAGAGTGGCAGCCTCTGGGCGCGATTGCGGTCGGCTACTCAGCACATTCGCCACACCCGAGAAGCGCACTTTCGCTCGAAGAATTTTTCTCTACGCGCTAAGTCGTGCACCTTCAGGAACCGCACTTCCTTCATTGATCTCTACGCCGTCGCCCACCGCTACGTTTACCAATTTGATACCTAAACCTATTTTTACGCCTCGTCCGACAAAAGAATTCTCTATATGCGCATTACTACCTATCCGCGAGTCAGCAAGAATCACACTTTGATGAACATACGCTGCCTCATCTACTGTGACGCCCTTATCTAAGAAAGTTCCCCCCGTAATGCGGGCGCTCTTTGCAATTTCTGCGCCATTTGCTAGGTACTCCATATTCAAACTTCCTAGGGCCGGTGAGTAAGCCCGCCCGGTAATTAAATCTGCCGATGCCTTAGTGAATGCCTCGGGCGTTCCTAAATCGATCCAGTAATCGTGAGAAACAAACCCTTGTACGTGTTGCTTAACTAGCTCGGGAAATATTTCGCGCTCAACGCTAATCACAGTGTTTAACGAAATTGCATCAATGATGGATCGATTAAATATGTAGCATCCAGCGTTAATCAAATTAGTTACTGGATTCTCCATCTTCTCCAAGAATGCGCTCACTCGACCAGAATCGTCTACGGGCACACAGCCATACGCTCTGGCATCTTCCACTGGAGTCAAGTGCAGGGTGGCCACTGCGCCCGAACTTTGGTGAACTCGATACTGTTCTTCAAGTGAGTGATTCGAGATGACATCGCCATTGAAGATCAAGATGGGGCCATCGCCCTTAAGGAATTGCCCAGCATTAGCGATGGCGCCGCCGGTGCCGAGTGGCTCGCGCTCCACCGCATAAACTAATTCGAGCCCAAGCGCTTCTCCGGCTCCGTACTGTGCCTCAAAAACGTCGGCCAGATACGACGTAGCGAGCACGACTCGGGTCACCCCGGCAGCCTTGGCTTTGAGTAATTGGTGAGTAGTACACGCAACACCGGCGAGCGGCAATAAGGGCTTAGGAGTGGAGTCAGTGAGCGGGCGCAGCCTGGTGCCTTGGCCGCCGACTAGCAGAATTGCTTCGCTCACTCATTCATAATATCGCGCGTAAGATCGGGGGATGTCCTTATCTGCGCTCTATCCCACGCTTCTTGGGGAGAAGAATGGAGCGCGGCCACTCATTACGTACTACGACACCACCGGCCGGATCGAACTCTCTTACACATCAACGCGAAATTGGGTTTCGAAGAGCGCTAACTTTCTCACCGATCTGAACAACGAACCCCGCAGCATCTCCTTCGATCTATCAAACCATTGGCTTTCCGTCGTCTGGCTCCTCACCGCATCGGCGCTCAACTTAGAGATAGTGCAACTCTCGACAGAACTGCACGTTTCCGATGCAGGGGCCCCCACAACTAGCGCCCTGAATATTCGTTCACCGCGAGATCTTTGGGGACGGGCCTCTGACGTCACCTCAGAGGAGATCGACTTCGCACGTGAAGTGCTTACCTTTCCGGACTTCTTTCAGAGTGAGAATCACTCGAAGGCGGTCGCAACGGGAAAACAAGTGCGAAAGCTTTTCAATTCAACGGTTGCAGATTTTAATCTGTACGCAGAAGTGATCCTCGATGGTGGATCACTGGTCTTGGTCAATGGTCCTACCGAGATAGACTCGATTACTCGAGCAGAGAGAGTTGATTAAGCAGTTGCGGTGAGCCGAGCCACCGCAGCATCGATACGTTCATCGGTTGCCGTCAGCGCAGCACGCACAAAGTTCTTTCCACGAACGCCATAGAAATCTCCAGGCGCCACCAAGATTCCATGCCCGGCAAGCCAGTCAGCACTTTTCCAACACTCTTCATCGCGCGTGGCCCAGAGATAGAGACCGGCGACCGAATCATGAATCGTAAAACCAGCGACCGTGAGTCCACGATGAAGTTCTGTGCGGCGCCTCAAATAGACAGCTCGTTGCTTCGTCACGTGGTCTGTATCAGCCAATGCAGCGATCATCGCTACCTGCACTGGGCCGGGCATCATCATTCCGACGTGTTTACGGATTTCTAGTAATTCTGAGATCACCGAGGGATTACCGACTGCAAAACCCGCTCGGTAACCAGCTAAGTTTGAGCGCTTGGAAAGTGAGTGCAACGCAATGACTTTCGCATCGACAGCTTCTGGGAAGGAGAGCACCGAGCGTGGGGTTGCTTCCCAACCAAGTTGGAGATAACACTCATCAGAGACCAAATACGCGTCATTATATTTTGCCCATTGAATCGCATCACGAACTGCTTGATCACTCATAAGTGCGCCAGTGGGATTTGAAGGCGAGTTGATCCAAGCAAAATCCGCAGCCGGCCACGACTTGGGATCTTCGCCCACCGGAATGGCTTCAGCTCCCGCAAGAACTGCACCCACGTGATACGAGGGATAAGCAATATCGGGATAGAGCACGCGCTTGGCTCGTAATAAAAACGGAAGGAGGGTGACCATCTCTTTCGAGCCAATACTAGGGAGCACGCCCACACTCTCACTGGTACCTAAATGCTTGATAGACCAATCTCGCATCGCTTTTTGAAGTGCTGGAATGCCTGCCGTGGGCGGATAGCCAGGGGAATCACTTGCGGCAGCGAGCGCACTTTGAATCACTTCAGGAACTGAGTCAACAGGTGTGCCAATCGAAAGATCAACTATTCCGTCGGGATGTGCGCGCGCCTTATCTCCAAGTGGCGCAAGTCGATCCCAGGGAAATTCAGGGAGATCAAAAGTGGCGTTATCGCTCACTTTTTAAATCAATGACCTTCGTGTTCTTGAGGTGGCAACGCAGAAACGATCGCGTGGTCCTTCTCGTACATGCCGACTTTTGCTGCTCCACCAGGTGAACCAATTCCATCGAAGAACTCGACGTTCGCTGCGGTGTACTCTTTCCACTGCGCTGGGACATCATCTTCGTAGTAAATAGCTTCCACTGGGCATACGGGTTCGCATGCACCGCAATCAACGCATTCATCGGCTTGGATGTAGAGCATCCGTTCACCCTCGTAAATGCAATCAACGGGACACTCTTGAATGCACGCCTTGTCTTTAAGGTCTACACAAGGTTGGGCGATCACGTAGGTCATAGTCTCTCCATTTCGTTCATGCCAAGCCTAGTATGTGAAGGAGCATATCGGGAGCGGAGTGGGTGAGTGCCTTGCCAGAACGAGCGGCGAACGACCTCCTTAGCCACGTGGGCGAACGTCTCTCCGTTCGGATCCAAAGCGAGGAAGGTCACACTGACGATTTAGTGGGCATCCTCTTACCCACTGGACAATTAGAGACCAAGAGCGGCCTAAAATTATTTGACATAGCCAAGGTTGTTGCGTGGCGAGTCGTGCCTGCCCCTCGGGGAACTGGAACGCCCGCGTCACAACGCGTCCTCGACATTGAATTAGCGAGTAGTGAACTGTGGAGCGGCCCTGACCACTTGCGGACGGCTCGCTGGCTCTTGCGGGCCGCTGATGGCTACACCCGGCGTGCCAATTCTATGGTGCCGTGTGCACCACCTTGGGAGAGCACAGTCTGGAATGAGAGTTCACTCGACGACGATATTGCCGAAGCGGATCAGTTTTACCAATCCCGATCCTTACCCACCATCATTTCGCTGCCCATACCTCTCTTTGATGGCGTGGCCGCTTCCTTGTATGAGCGCGGTTGGAAATCCCATCTCGACCTATCCGTCATGGTGCGTGGATCGCGCGACAAAGTCATCACAGAAAATACCTTTAGCGAAATCCAAAGTACGTCAACTCCATCCGCTGAGTGGATCACTGCACATGGTCGAAACTTAGGTAGCCAGGGAGAGCAGGTTCTCCTCAGTGGCAATCCACTCTTCCTGAGCTACACCAAATTAGATGAGGTAGTAGGTAGTGCCCGCGTGGGATTTGCGCAGAATTGGAGCGCGCTGGGAGCGGTGCGCGTCAATTCCGATTTGAGACGGCAGGGAATCGCCCGGGCCCTTGTTGAATGCGCGATCAACAGTGCGAATGAGCGTGGATATCCCTTTATGTTCCTGCAAGTAGATTCCCATAATCAGCCAGCGATTGCGCTCTATGAAAGCTTGGGATTCACCGAGCATCATCGCAATATCTATCTGTCGCGCGAGTAGGAACCTTTAGATACATTAATAGCGTGCGCCTTTACGACACGAAAGCCCGAGCAGTCGTTTCCGTGACTCCTGCTAGCGACGTCCTCAAGATTTACGCTTGTGGACCGACGGTCTATCGCTTTGCACACGTGGGCAATCTGCGTACCTTTCTCTTGCTAGACCTCATCACCCGACTCGCACACCTCAACGGTTGGAAGACCAGCGTTATTCAAAATATTACAGACGTGGGTCACCTAGTTGACGATTCGCAGATTGATGCGCAGGGAGAAGACAAGATTTTAGAGCAGGCAAAATTGGAGGGCAAAGACCCATTTGCCATCGCACGCTTCTACGAAGAGGCATTTCACAAAGATCTAAAAGCCCTCAACGTGCTTCCTGCCGACGTGTATCCACGAGCAAGTGAATCTATCCAGTTGATCATCGACATCTGTCAAAAACTCGAGGAAGCAGGTCACGCCTACGTGGGTACTGACGGCTCGCTCTTCTTCGATGCGAAGTCATTCCCCACATACGGTGCCCTGAGCGGAAACTCACTCGATCACTTAAAGCCCGGGCATCGGCTTGAAGGTAAGGGCGGTGAAGCTAAACGCTTCCACGCAGATTGGGCGCTCTGGAAAAATGCTGGCACTGATCGCGCGATGACCTGGCCATCTCCTTGGGGAAATGGTTTCCCAGGATGGCATATCGAGTGCTCGGCCATGTCGCTTGAACATTTGGGAGATTCGATAGACGTACATCTAGGTGGGATAGATCTGCGTTTCCCGCATCATGAAGATGAGCGCGCGCAAAGTGACTCTGTGGCGGGTCTCGAAGTAGTCAAGCATTGGGTGCACGGCGAACACCTGCTTTTCGAGGGTCGAAAGATGTCTAAGAGCAGCGGGAATGTGGTGCTCGTGAGTGATCTCATCGCTCGTGGTTTCGACCCACTCGCGCTCCGGCTCTCATTTCTAGAATCCCGATATCGCACCCAACTCGATCTTTCGTGGGCCGCGATTGCCGCAGCACATAAGACGATTGCACGATGGCGATTGCAACTCACGACTTGGCGAAACCCAAAAGTTGTGATGACACATGAAACAAGCCAAGTCATCGACCAAGGCCTCGCGCTGCTGCAAGAAGACCTCAACTCTCCTGCCCTCATTCAACTCCTCAGGAAGATCGAAAAGGATGAGGCGCTGCCATTAGACCAGCGGGCGATTCTCTTTGATTATTTTGATCAATTCCTTGGCCTCGATCTCACTCGCCAAGAGGTCAAAGAGAGCTCCGCTGAGATTAATGAGCTGCTACGTCAACGAGAGGATGCACGCGGCCGTCGCGAGTGGAAGCAATCAGATGAATTGCGCGAAGCCTTGGCTGAGTTGGGTATTGAAGTACGAGATTCCGCTACTGGACAGGCGTGGGAGTGGAGCTCGCAGTAGGCATAGCCGAGGCTGTGGGGGTGGCTGTGGGGGTCGGGGAAGGTGTGGCTGAAGTTGCGGGTTTCGGAGTTGCTTTTATTTTTGGCTTTGGAGGCGTGGGATTTCCAAAGACCGCTTCCGGATTAGTGCAAGTAACTCTGTCCTCAGGAATATAATGGGTGTTGAACGGCTCACGTTTCACCTCAAGACCGTTGAGTTTCACAACTCGAGTCACCGTAATGTCGAAACCTTGAACTCCGTCTTGATGAATACACGTGGGTGAGTCATCATCGAGAATTTCAAACTCTTTAATATTGCGATACAGGCCAGTGATCGTTTCGACCTCAAACTTCTTCTTCCCATAAATGGAGACCGTTAAAGTTGAGTTGGTATAGGAGGTATCGACCATGATGGGAGTATCAAAATTATTTCTAAAACGCATATCCACCTTGGGCCAAGCCACTGTTGATTCGCGTCCGGCAGGGTATCGAGAAATGTAGAAAGAGTGCGCCATATGAGCTACAAGATCTAACCCTGCGAACCAGGCGGCGTTCCATGTTGTGGTTGCAACTT
Organism: Actinomycetes bacterium; assembly: GCA_037138535.1. Lineage (GTDB taxonomy): Bacteria > Actinomycetota > Actinomycetes > Nanopelagicales > Nanopelagicaceae. The sequence continues at coordinate 7,907 of JBAXIG010000036.1, read as the reverse complement.
GCGAGACACCGCCACCAAAATCTTTCTCAAATCGACCTTGACTAATAATAATGCCTTCAGCAAATCCATTAGCAGCAGTTCGCTCACCTACAACCTTGTTAAGACTAAATATTTCACCTGGCTGGAGAATGGTCCCGTCAATGAGATCAGCCGCGCGGTGAATATTTTGAATGCGATATGCAGCGGGTGGGTACTTTGTGGTGAAGGTTGAAATAACTTCGGTTATTCCAAGACCGCCGGCCATCTCGGTGGTGACCCTTGGCTCGACTAAAGAAGTCTGCACACTTGCCACGCGAGCAGTACCTACTGCGCTGATAGCTGGGAGCAAGACTGATGTCAGTTCCTCATCCGAAACCGCATGTCCTGGCGCACTTGGTTGCAACTTTGGCACGCCACCCACTGCTGAGAATTTTGCATTTAGCGGCGGAGTGACCCATTTGGTCCACTTCAGTCCCAGAACTTGGGTGAGCAACTCGCTCGAGAATCTTGGCTCCAGTTTTCCAGCACCAACATTTGCGAAATCTAACGCGTATGAAATGTCAGAAACTTTGAGTTTAATCTCGTGTCCATCCACGGTGAGGAGAACGGAATCACTGACCGCCTTTTGCGCAAGCCGCAGTGAGCCTTGGGCTTCTTCCGTGGTGACTTCTGGGGCAATTAAGGGTGACTTGAACTTAAAAGTACGGGTTTGATTCCATCCAGTGCGCACTGACTTCACTGCTGCTTGTATGTCGAGTGCATGTCCGGCAGCCGCGTCAACAGTCACCGGTCGAGTCCCAGAGAAGACGACGTCTCCTTCCGTGGGCGCCAGATCTGTTTGTGCAGCAATATCTGAAATTGCTCGCGTCAATGTGCTTTCACTGAAGGTATACACCGGGTCATAGATGAGGCCACCAGTAAGCGCCTGAATGATCTTCATGGGGTTTGCGCTTCTTGATTTGATTTGGTTAACGGTGGCTTCTGCATCGAGAAATATTCCAAGATCTGAGTATTTCCGCTTGAAGACTCGTCCATCAACATCCACCACGACTCTGGACTTCGCCATCTTAGTGAGATCGCGTGTGACGAGCTTCGATACTTGCTCGCGCGACATGCCACCAACATTCAGTTCACCAGATAAATCATGGGAACGAACGATGGTGTTCCGAGGAATGTCGCCACCAACTAAGAGCCAGCCACCTAGCCATAGGAGTACCAGTGCGCCCACGCCAGCGACAAAGAGAATCATTACGCGACGAGACATGTTTATGTGGTGGGTGCTCTCTTGATGAGGGGAAATATGGCGGCTAGTGGTCCCCCCAAGATTAGTAGATAGCCTTCGGTATTTCCCTGTATCAGGAACTCAGACGCGCGCGGGGTTGCTGCCACATAGATGAGACCCACCACACCCAAGATGTAGCACGCATAAGTACTACGAGATTTTAAGTACCCCCGCACCACGATCGAGAGCGCCAAGAAACCCAATAAAGCAAGGACTATTCCGATCGGCGGATAGGCATTGTGCGTAAGTATGAGTAAGGCGGCGGCGGCAATTCCGAACACAAGCCCTACGAGATAGTTTTGGACACGCTTAATCAAGACTCACACCCGCGAAAAGCTCTGTCTCGCGACCGTTCTCGTCGAATGGTTCCGCAGCCACTCCCAGAACCAATTGGTAATACTCCTTGCCAAAGACGCCTTGACCCAACATGTTGGAGAGCGCAAAAAATGGCCCATCCACTGTTATCTGGGTTTCGTGCGCTTTGAGGGCATTCATTTTGGCATCGACATGTGCCTCACCGTTTACCACGGCTGTTACCAATTCATCAGGCTTTGCAAACGGCACATCTTCGATATTTTCCGCACCAAAGAAATCTGATCCTTGTTCTTTCATTGCGTCCATGGCAACTTTGAGAACAGATCGTGGCATCACGTTCCAGTACACCTTTGAAACTTTCCATCTCGCGAGGCCAACAGCTGCCATAGTGATGCGATGTGCCTGAATATGATCCGGATGACCATAACCGCCAAATTCGTCGTACGTAATGACAACCTGTGGACGAATCTCTTCGATGATCGCCAACAGCTCTTCCACTACCTCGTCGAAGTCAGCTTTCCAAAAGTTATCTGAGCGTTCATTAGGAGGAGTATCCATCATTCCACTATCGCGCCACCGCTTTGCTGGGGCGCCAAGAAATCGATGATCCCGCACTCCCAATTCGGCCATCGCATTAGCCAACTCCACCTCGCGATGCGTTCCTAATTCATCTCTCTCATGGCTCGCAAGATGCGAGAGGGCTGGCACGAGGACTTCGCCCTCTTCGCCTCGGGTGCAGGTCACCAGGGTCACCCCGGCTCCAGCAGCTACATAAGCAGCCATCGTGGCCCCATTATTGATGCTCTCGTCATCCGGATGGGCGTGCACCAAGAGGAGTCTTTTCGCAGGCGACATGAGCACAGGGTATTGGTTAGGGAAGAAGAGTCGCTAATCTTCCGGGATGAGTACACCTGCCGATGGCGCAACTTTCCCTCGCCTCTATGCCCGCACTCTCCGCTTTTCGATGGGGGTACCGCGCTCTTTCGCCATCTCCCCAGATGGCACCCGGCTCACCTTCCTCCGCTCCCCCAGCGGTGATGATCGGCGTAACGAGCTCTGGGCATTCGACACCACCACCGGTCTTCCGCGACGAGTGGTTGAGAGCGGAGCGAGTGAAGAACTTTCCATCCAGGAGAGAGCTCGAAGAGAGCGCCTCCGGGAAAGTAGCGGTGGCATCACCTCGTACACCACCGATGGTGATCACCGAATAGCGGTCTATACCGAATCGGGTGAGATTAGGGTCGCTGACTTAGTAAGTGGAAAAGTGAATTCAATCGCACACCCAGTCGCGGCTATAGATCCAAGGCCATCTCCAGACGGATCTCGAATCGGATATGCCGCTGTTGATGGAAGTTTTCGGATAGCGCACGTCAGTGAAGAAAAGGAAACTTTTACTCACGCTGCTTTGGGAAAGAGCTTTGGGCAAGCTGAATTTGTGGCCAGCGAGGAGATGAATAGATACCGCGGATTCTGGTGGTCACCAGATTCACAGCTGATCCTCGTGCAGTCAACCGATGAATCCGAAGTTCTTAAATGGCACATCAGCGACCCCGCGCATCCAGAGAATACTTCGCGTGAGATCAAGTACCCCAAAGTAGGAACGGCAAATGCCGTTGTTTCGCTCGTGCTCATGACATGCGATGGCGATATCTCTCGTCATATCTCTCTTCCCGCGGGATTTGAATATCTCGTGGAAGTTAATTGGAATCAATACGGTCCACCGCTCCTCTACTGCATGGATCGCAGCCAACGCACTGCCGCAGTATTTGCCCTAGACATTCACACAGGTGAGTTAAGAGAACTTGCCACGCAGCGCGATGATCATTGGGTTGAGATAACTCCCGGTGTGCCCACTTGGTTGCCTTCAGGAGAACTCCTCCTTGCCCACGATGAAAGTGAGACTCGTGTGCTCACAATCAATGGACGACAAGTGACGCCAGATAGTCTGCAAGTGACCGGAGTGGTAGATGTTGATCGCTTCGGCATCACATTCACTGGAACTTTCGAGCCAACAGAAAGCCACCTATGGTGGTACGGATTCGGTGGCGAGTTAGATCAGCTCTCTCCTGTAGGTGGGATGCACACAGGTAGAGCGCGTAACCACACGTTAGTGATCTCATCACGTTCGCTAGATGAGTACGGCGTGAAGACAGAAATACATCGTGATGGAAAGAAGTGGGAGATTACCTCGCATGCCTGGACTCCTCACCACGATGCTACGCCCGAGTTCATTCGCCTTGGAAAAGACGAATTACGTGCTGCCTTGCTGCTGCCAGAAAGTGGCGCGCGCACCAATCTCCCACTTCTCGTTGATCCTTACGGCGGCCCGCACGCACTTCGGGTGGTCGCTGCAAAGAATGCTTATGCCGAAGCTCAATGGTTTGCCAATCAAGGATTTGCGGTATTAATTGCCGACGGCCGAGGAACCCCACATCGTGGTCCGGAGTGGGAGAAAGCCATCTCTGGCGATCTGGCAACTATTCCTCTGCAAGATCAAGTCACCGCTGTTGAGGCGTTGATTGCCTTGCGCCCTGGCCTCATCGACCCGGCGCGGGTGGCCATCCGTGGGTGGTCCTTCGGCGGATATCTCGCAGCCCTTGCCGTCATGGATGCGCCTGATACGTTCGCGGCCGCCATTGCTGGTGCACCGGTGGGTGACTTTCGGCTCTACGACACCTTTTACACGGAGCGCTACTTGGGAATCACGGGCGAAGAAGCGGGTTATGAGATCAGCTCGCTATATCCGCGAGCGCACAAGCTCTCTCGCCCCTTGATGATCATTCATGGATTAGCTGACGACAATGTTGTGGTGGCTCACTCGCTCCAACTTTCATCGCACTTGCTTGCGGCCGGAAGACCACACGAAACATTGATGCTAAGCAATGTGACACACATGACCCCACAAGAAGAGGTCGCCGAAAATCTCTTGTTGCTACAAGTAGAATTTCTTAGACGACATCTGCAAGTGCCTGCCAAATAACTGGTAGTGCCGCAAGATCTGCCGGAAGCACATCTTCTGGCAAAATACTCTGCTCTGTGACCCATGCGATCTGATCGTGTGAATGGTGTGTCACTTGTGGATCTTGCTCAGCCGAGAGCAAGAAGAAGTGCAATTCGCGCTCAGCGGAAAGCGCATAAGTGAAATCCACTTTCCGAAGCACTCTTACGTCTACCAGGAACTCTTCGTGAAATTCTCGAACTATGGCTTGTTCAGGTAATTCATCGGGCTCAACTAAGCCGCCAGGAAACTCCCAGGAGCCCGCATGCGAAGTGCTCCTTCGCGCTAGTAAAACCTCTCGGCCCGCACGAAGGAGTACACCAGCAACTACAGATTCGATTTCTTTGCCCTAGAAGCAGTGCGTCCACGCTCGTTCTGATCAAGTACTACCTTGCGAATGCGAACAGTTGCCGGCGTTACTTCGATACATTCATCTTCGCGACAGAATTCGAGCGCTTGTTCCATGTTGAGAAGTTTCGGCGGGATCAAACGTTCCAATTCATCTGCGGTTGCAGAACGAATATTTGTGAGTTTCTTTTCACGAACTGCATTGACGTCCATGTCTTCACCGCGTGAATTTTCGCCGACGATCATGCCCTCATAAACTTCAGTACCTGGTTGCACGAAGATTATTCCGCGCTCTTGGAGTGAGAAGAGCGCATAGGAAGTTACCGCGCCACGACGATCGGCAACAAGTGAACCTGTGGGGCGCGTACGCAATTCACCGTGCCAAGCTTCGTAGCCATCGAATACGTGGTGGAGTAATCCGGTTCCGCGAGTTTCAGTAAGAAACTCGGTGCGGAAACCAATGAGCCCACGGCTTGGTACCCGGTAATCCATGCGGACCCAACCAGTTCCGTGATTGACCATCTGCTCCATGCGACCTTTACGAAGTGCCATCAATTGCGTGACAACACCAAGGTAGTCTTCCGGAATGTCGACGGTGAGTCGTTCCATTGGTTCATGCATCTTGCCATCGACCATTTTGGTCACCACTTGTGGCTTACCAACAGTCAGTTCAAAACCTTCGCGACGCATGAGTTCCACGAGGACCGCAAGCTGAAGTTCACCGCGCCCCTGCACTTCCCAAGTATCTGGGCGTTCAGTAGGCAGCACGCGAAGCGAAACGTTACCTACGAGCTCGGCATCAAGGCGGTTCTTCACCAAACGAGCAGTGACTTTCTTACCGCTTTGACCCGCAAGCGGAGAAGTATTGATGCCGATTGTCATAGAAATTGAAGGTTCGTCCACCGTGATAAGTGGCAGTGCGATGGGATTCTCCGCGTCGGCCAAAGTCTCTCCGAGAGTGATCTCTTCAATGCCAGCCACGGCGATGATGTCGCCGGGACCTGCTGAAAGAGCTGGCACACGCTCCAAACCTTCGGTGATCAAAAGTTCAGAAATCTTGACCTTTTCCACACGTCCATCAGTGCGAATCCAGGCAACTGTTTGGCCCTTAGAAATAGTGCCTTGGCGTACGCGACAGAGCGCTAGACGGCCGAGATAAGGAGAAGCATCAAGGTTGGTGACGTGCGCCTGAAGGGGTGCGCCCTCGGTATATGTAGGGGCTGGGATGGTCTCTTTGATGACGTCGAAGAGCACCTGGAGATCGGTCTCTTCTGGCATCCCACCATCGGCAGTTTGGGTGAGCGAGGCACGACCTGCTTTGGCAGATGCAAAAACAATGGGGAATTCAATTTGCTTCTCGTCCGCATCAAGATCGAGGAAGAGTTCGTATGTCTCGTTGAGAACTTCGGCGATACGAGCATCTGAACGATCAACTTTGTTGATAACCAAGATGACTGGAAGTTTCTTCGAAAGTGCTTTACGCAGCACGAAACGGGTTTGTGGAAGTGGGCCTTCAGAGGCATCCACCAAGAGCAACACACCGTCCACCATCTCGAGGCCGCGTTCTACTTCGCCACCAAAGTCGGCGTGGCCTGGGGTGTCGATGATGTTCACGGTCATGTCACCACGCTTTACCGCGGTGTTCTTCGCGAGAATAGTGATGCCCTTTTCGCGTTCAAGATCCATGGAATCCATCACGCGATCCTTACCTTCGCCCTGCTCCTTGTAAGCAGCGAAAGCGCCGGACTGCCACAGCATTGCATCAACGAGCGTGGTCTTGCCATGATCGACGTGGGCGATGATTGCTACGTTTCTTAAATCGTCTCTGCTTTGCACGGTCATCCTTTGGTTAGTGTGGGTCAGACGTTGAAGCGAAATTCGACTACGTCGCCATCCGCCATGACATATTCCTTGCCTTCCATCCGCACCTTGCCGCGCGCTTTTGCCTCTGCCATTGATCCGGCGTCAACCAGATCAGTAAAGGAGACAATTTCGGCTTTGATGAAACCGCGTTGGAAATCTGTGTGAATCACTCCAGCTGCTTCAGGAGCGGTGGCGCCTTGAGAAATCGTCCAAGCACGCGCTTCCTTAGGACCAGCAGTGAGATAAGTCTGCAATCCAAGAGTGCTGAAACCTACACGTGCCAAGGTTGCCAATCCTGGTTCAGTGAGTCCGATGCTCTCTAACAATTCAAGTGCGTCTGCGTCGTCGAGTTCGGCAAGTTCAGCTTCAGTCTTTGCATCTAAGAAGATGGCTTCAGCTGGTGACACGAGCGCGGCAAGTTCGGCGCGCAATGCTGGGTCAGCAAGTTCGGCTGCATCCACATTGAATACGTATAGAAATGGTTTGGCAGTGAGTAGGTGCAATTCGCGCACAAGTTCACGAAGCTGCGGAGTTCCGGCAGCAAAAAGAGTCTTTCCCTCCTCCAAAAGTGCATTCGCCTGCTTGGCAGCTTCGAGAACTTCACCGCGGTCTTTTGAAAGTCGAGTCTCTTTTTCTAAGCGAGGTAATGCTTTCTCTAAAGTTTGAAGATCGGCGAGGGCAAGTTCGGTGTTAATCGTCTCGATGTCACTGCGTGGATCAACACGACCATCAACGTGCACGACATCCGGATCCGTGAATACCCGAATGACCTGGCAGATGGCATCTGATTCACGAATATTGGCGAGGAACTTATTCCCCAGACCTGCACCTTCACTGGCGCCTTTCACGATGCCTGCAATGTCGACGAACGAGAGCGCGGCCGGTAAGAGGCGCTCTGATTTAAAGATGCCTGCAAGTACGGCCAACCGGCCATCTGGCACTCCGACGACGCCCACGTTGGGTTCAATCGTGGCGAACGGATAATTAGCCGCGAGCACGTTGTTCTTCGTCAGCGCGTTAAAAAGGGTGGATTTGCCCACATTGGGCAGGCCGACGATTCCAATAGAGAGGCTCACAAGGGTTAAATCCTATTGCCCCGCCGGCCTCGCGCTGACCACTCTC
>JBAXIG010000035.1:0-16795 GCA_037138535.1 Actinomycetes bacterium | reverse complement strand
GCGGGAGTGGTGAAATGGCAGACACGCAGGTCTTAGGAACCTGTGTCTTCGGACGTGCGGGTTCAAGTCCCGCCTCCCGCACCAACATTCTTTACTTAATGATTACGCGCTCAACATCTCTAAGAGTTTTGGAGCTAGCGCCCGAAAGGCCTTACCGCGATGGCTGATCGCATCTTTCTCACTTGGAGATAACTCCGCCGTCGTTAATTCGTATCCCTCGGCAACAAATATGGGATCGTAGCCGAATCCGCCAGTGCCACGGGGCTGATCAACGATGTATCCGGGCATCACGCCCTCTTCAACAAGTTCGCGTCCATCTGGCAAGACCAGCGCTACCGCGCAACGGAAAGAGCCAGTACGACGATCGGCCGGGATGTGATCGAGTTGGGCAAGGAGTAATTCCAGATTGGCCCTGTCATTTCCGTGGGTACCGGCCCAGCGCGCCGAGTAAATTCCGGGCATTCCGTTGAGTGCATCAACGCAGATGCCACTGTCATCAGCGATCGCTGCTATTCCGGTAATCCGACAACTTTCGCGCGCTTTCAACAAAGCATTCTCGATAAAAGAGGAGCCGGTCTCTTCAATATCTCCGAGGTGCGGAAAATCTTCTGCGGAGAGAAGATCAATGGAATCTTCTCCATGTAGCTCGGCAACGATGCGCAGGAATTCCTTGACCTTTCCTTGATTCTTTGTAGCTAAGAGAACTCGACGATCCATCATCGAATTAGGCGAGTGCTGCAGCTTGGAGTCGCGTGAGATCTGCGCATCCAGCAACTGCTAGATCGAGCAGACCATTCAGCAGATCGCGATTGAACGGCGCGCCTTCGGCGGTTCCTTGCACCTCAACAAAAGTGCCATCTCCCGTGCAGACCACATTCATATCGGTCTCGGCGCGCACGTCTTCTTCGTAGCAAAGATCTAAACGTGGGACGCCATCGATAATTCCTACGCTGATCGCGGCCACGGTGGAATGCAGCGGCGACTTCTTGATGTGGCCTTCATTGATCGCCCATTCAATAGCGTCTGCGAGCGCCACATATGCACCGGTGATAGCTGCAGTACGCGTACCGCCGTCTGCCTGCAATACATCGCAATCAAGGACGATTGTGTTTTCGCCGAGCGCACTCATGTCAATGATAGAACGGAGCGAGCGACCAATGAGGCGCGAAATCTCTTGAGTGCGACCGCCTAATTTGCCCTTCACGCTCTCGCGGTCAGAGCGCGTGTGCGTGGCTCGTGGAAGCATTGAGTATTCAGAGGTGACCCAACCTTTACCAGTGCCCTTGAGCCATCGCGGCACCCCTGCTGTAAACGAGGCCGTGCAGAGCACACGCGTCTCACCAAATTCTACGAGGACGCTGCCCTCGGGATGGTTTGACCAATTGCGGGTGAACTTCACTTCGCGGAGTTGATTATTTGCGCGGCCGTCGAGTCTCGTTGTCATGTGGCAACCTTATCTAGTCGTGGACCAATCTTGAGTGCGGGGAAGAGAGAGTTCAGTTGATTAATTCAAATTAAGGTGAGTGACGCTGCCGACTTCTGGGCCGAGGAACCTTCTTGCCAAATGTGCAAAGGGGGCAGGTTCGCCAGTTGCTCGAAATTGATGCGTCGGCTGAGCACTTTCGCTCAGCATGTCGTGCTCGAGCAGAGTGCGGTAAACATCTTTAGCAGTTTCTTCCGCGCTAGAAACCAGCGTGACACCGTTTCCTGCTACATATGAGAGCACGCCGGTCAAAAGCGGATAGTGAGTACATCCGAGAACGAGTGTGTCGATCTCTCCAGCGAGCATCGGTGCAAGATATTCGCGAGCAATCGTGAGGATTTTACTACCCGATGTTTCGCCTCTCTCCACGTACTCGACAAAGAGTGGGCACGACGTCGAGATGATCTCCAAATTTGGAGCAGCGGCAAACGCATCGTTATATGCGCGTGAATCAATCGTGGCTCGCGTACCTATGACACCAATTCGACCATTTCGTGTCGCCGAGACTGCTCGACGCACAGCTGGTTGGATCACTTCGATTACTGGAACGACGTAACGTTCACGCGCATCGCGCAAGACTGCAGCACTTGCGCTGTTACAAGCAATCACTAGGGCCTTTACGCCTTCGGCAACCAACCGGTCCATAATCTCAAGTGAAAATTCACGAACCTCGGCAAGTGGTCGTGGCCCATACGGTCCACGTGCGGTGTCCCCGACATAGATGATGGATTCATGTGGCAGCTGATCAAGAATGGCCCGAGCCACGGTGAGCCCGCCCACGCCGGAGTCGAAGATGCCGATGGGCGCGGATGTCATAGACCTAGCCTAAGCCCAGAGCTGACCTTCGAGGCGCTCCTCAGCATCATCGATCGAGCCTTCGTAGATTCCGGTCGAGAGGTACTTCCACCCAGCATCACAGAGAATAAAGGCGATATCAGCAGAATCCCCACGTTTGATTACCTCATTGGCAATGCCTAATGCAGCATGCAGGATCGCGCCCGTAGAGAGACCCGCGAAGATACCTTCCTGATCAAGCAAATCACGGACCCGACGTACCGAATCGTGTGAACCCACCGAAAAGCGTCTCGTAATGACACTTTCGTCGTATAACTCGGGGATAAATCCAGCATCAATGTTACGAAGGCCATAAACCACTTCACCATAACGTGGCTCGGCAGCAATGATTTCGACGCCGGGGACATGTTCCCGCAAGAAGCGACCCGCGCCCATCAAAGTTCCAGTAGTTCCTAAGCCAGCCACAAAGTGTGTAACTGTCGGAAGGTCTTCAAGAATTTCTGGGCCGGTGCTCTCATAATGAGCAAGCGCATTTGCGGCATTCCCATATTGATAGAGCATGACCCACTCGGGATTGGCTGTCGAAATTTCCTTAGCATGGCGCACTGCTTCATTAGAGCCACCAGCGGCATCGGAGTAGATAATTTCTGCACCCCACATGCGCAAGAGTTGTGACCTCTCAACACTGGTGTTCTCGGGCATCACGCAAATCATTTTGTAACCACGTTGCTTAGCGATCATGGCTAATGAAATTCCGGTATTGCCACTTGTGGGCTCAAGGATGGTGGCTCCGGGCTTGAGGAGCCCATCTCGCTCTGCGGCGTTGATCATCCAGAGTGCTGCACGATCTTTGATCGACCCTGTCGGATTGCGATCTTCCATTTTGATCCAGAGGCGCACATTGGGCGCGGGAGATAAGCTCGGCAACCCAATTAACGGGGTGTGGCCAAAGGAATCTTCAAGAGAATTAAAACGCATGGGCGAATCAGGACCCGCCGGCAACCGCAGGAAGTATCGTGAGATTATCTCCACTTGAAATAAGTGCATCGAGACTTCCGATGAAGCGCACATCCTCATCGTTGAGATAGACGTTAATGAAACGGCGAAGTTTTCCATCTTCTAAGAGACGCTCGCCCATTCCTGGGAAACGGCGATCTAGATCGGATACCAGCTCTGCAAGAGTAGAGCCAGAGGCTTGCACGCTCTTCTCGCCACCGGTGTACGGACGAAGGATGGTGGGGATACGGATATCAATCTCTGGAGTACTCACAGGCATAGCCTAAAGGGTGCGCTCTGATTAGCGAATTTGAACGGGCTCCTCGGTCGCCACCCCGTCAACGATACGAAAGGAGCGGAACTCATTCGCTCCTGCGAGTTCTTCGCGGGTAGATACCAGCACGTAATGCGCATCTGGTTCAGAGGCATAAGCGATATCTGTTCGAGATGGGTGGGCCTGCGTAGATGTGTGCGAGTGATAGATCACAACTAGCACCTCATCGTGATCGTCCAGGTCGCGATAGAGCTTGAGCATCTCCATGGCGTCAAATTCATAAAAAGTGGGTGACATTGCCGCATTTCGCATCGGTAGGTGGCGCGTAGGGATTCCCGTGCTTGCCGGTCCTACGATTACGCCGCACGCCTCATCGGGGTGATCTGCGCGAGCATGCGCGTAGATAGCGTCAACAAATTCTTGTGTGATCGAAAGCACTCTAGAACTCTACCTCGAGCAATGATCCCTGAAGCCAACCGAGCCAACCGTAAAGCGAGTAGAGAAAAGAACGCGGGTCATCTTCCGGGATTTCTCCGCCGAATTCATCACCCGTGACCTCCAATCGAGTGCCCAACGTGAGTCGTAAGTCATTAATTCCACGGAGCCATGAATCTAATTCGATCTCTTTAATGTTAATGACGCCAGCTACTTCGAGGCAGGAACGAATGTAGGCGCTATCGCGATCTTTCTTTTCCCTCAGCGCCGGTTCTGAATACTTTCGAAATTCAGCACTCTCCTCGTTGCCTTCGTAGGCATCGGGGAAGAGCCGGGCAACCGCGGGATCAGATATATCTTCGCTCATGACAAACTCACGGAAGTCATCAATTAATTGCAACAGTACGTCGCGTTCTCCTTCGAGCAGTTCGAGGTTGATACCACCACGGGTCTTGGACACCTTCACGATGCCTGCTCCAAGGTGGCCCACAATCCATACTCATGCAATTGCGTCACGGCCTGCTCCATCGCTTCCCGGGCGCCGCTTGCTACCAGTGATTTACCATCGTGATGCACTTCCATCATGAGACGTTCAGATTTTTCTTTTGAGTATCCGAATACCATCATAAATATTCGCGTTACATAGGTCATGAGATTGATCGGATCGTTCCAGACAATAATGTTCCATGGCCGCGCAAGAGAATTCTTAAGGTCAACCTCTGGCTCGGCCACAATCGTGGAAGTGCTACCCATGGAATTATTATCTAACGATTGTGGAAATTGTTTGGCTTGAAACAGTTTCGAAGTGGCTATCTGAGCGCGCGCTTACGCGATATGTGTGGAATCCGGCTTGACGCACAGTGGCCGTAAGCAAAATAGCGCCATCATTTCCACTGGCCCCTGATGAGACTCCGACCCAAGTTCCTTCTCTCCACTCTTCTAGGACGACATCAACGCCCTCTGCAGGTAAGAGCTGGGCTTTCACAACTACCTTGGACCCCAGGCGTGGTGCGTTCACTCCAAGGGAACCAACAAGTCGCTGCACCGCGATGTTCTTGGCCGTCGAAGTTCCGGTCAGCCGCTCCCAAGTTCCTGGCGCCACCGCTCGCACTTGCACATATTGCGAAGCCACCAATTTGATTTGAGCTACACCAGTCACTGAAGTTGTTGCAGTAGCAATTTCGCGCCAATCAGTATCGGTATTTCGCATAATCTGAAATGAAATGGGCGCACCAACAACCGGGCGCGAATCAGAAACTTTGAAAGTTGCTGTAAGGGTGACCGGCGTCGCAAAATCAACCGGAGTTGACGGTGCATCAATGCTTCCTAGAACAACATCAGGGGCAATCGTCTTTGCATATAGTCGAACGGAAGGCCAAGTGAGTGGATCTTCGATTCCTAAACTCCAAAAGGCCACTCCCCCAATTTTATATTTCGCCACGAGAGCAGCACGTGCGGCCACCGAGCGAGCATCTTGATACCACACGGTCCGGGTAACGACGCAAGTTTTTTCCACCGCTCCATCTGTAGGAGCATAGACCTTGGTGTAGTTGAAGGAGTACTCGCCATAAGACTCAGTCCATACTGGTGTGGCTTGATAACTAGCGGCAAGCGCCGCAGCATCTTTGGAATTAACAACTGCTTTTGTACCAGCAGTTGCACCTTTGGGAGCCTTGAGATCCACGCCATCAGGACATGTTCCATCTACCGCGATAACCCAATCTCGCCCATAAGTAGGTACGCCGACCCAAATCTTGGACGGCGCCATGAGCGTAGCCGCGTACTTGGTAATTTGATCAACCCACGAAAGCGGGCCGATCGGTCCTGGATTAGCCACCGAGTAGTCATACGTCATGATGCGGAGGCGATCAATTACCGGCCCGATTTCAGGCCAGTTATAAACCCAGTAGCCTTTTTTCCCAGACGCTGGGTCACGAACTTCGGGGGTAGTCACCGAAAGAATGTGCCCCTGCGCATGCAGCTTGATGGCAAGTTCTTTTACAAATGTGGTCCAGAGTGGCGAAGTCACCGCCCAAGATGCCGTGCCATCTGTGAAAGCAAAGCCTTCCCAATCTAAGTCCAGGCCATCGAATCCATTTTTGACTGCAAGGTCCGCCAAGGTCTTCACCAGCTGCGCACGTTTGGTGGCATCACTCAAAATCTTTTGCATCGACAATTTTCCTGAGCCATCAGTCAGTGTGGGAACAACTTTAATGCCGGCCGCTTGCAATGCCTTCACTTGATCTGCCATCGGTGCAGCATTTGCTGGGTCGTATTGATCCAAGACATTCGTTTGACTCTTCACCGAAAACCAAAAGGGCATCACCTCTGGGAAGAGATCTGGATTAGCCATAATGGTGGCCATCCCACCTTTGGTATTCCAATAAGGCATCCAGCCAGTAACAATCTTTCGAGGGGGATCATCATTAGCGGCCTGAGCAGGCAGCGGCCGGCCACCCACGATTAACATAGAGCAGAGCATCGTCGCAACGACACTGCCCGCTTTCCACGCTCTCCTGCTCATATCAGGCGAGGTTACCGGTTGATCTTTCCCTTTCCCTGCGTTTCATAGCAGCGCACTGTGAGAGTTTTCTGTCATCCTCATCCCCTGATGGCAAAAAAAATGTACGTCGAGTTCCTGGGTACCTTCACATTGATCATCTTTGGCGTGGGCTCGATCCTGACGGGCAAAGCAGATCTTCTTGTCGCAGCCCTGGCTTCCGGTCTGGCCATCGCAGTCCTGATCGGTGCCTTCGCGGCGATCTCAGGCGCGCACTTTAATCCTGCCGTCTCCTTCGCAATGTTCATCACTCGCCGCATGAACTTCACAGATTTCATTTCCTACATCGTTGCTCAACTGGCCGGTGCCGGTGTAGCAGCGTTTATTTTAAAAGTTATCCACCCAAGTTCGGTGGATTCGGCCGCGCGTCTTGGCACTCCAGAACTTGCTGTAGGAGTCTCCGCGGGCAAGGGCTTTCTCATCGAACTCATGGTGACTTTTTTGCTGGTTACGGTCATCTTTTGGATAGCGATAGATAAACGCACGCTCTTCGGCGACAGCGCCCACCTCGCGATCGGTTTCACCGTTGCGCTCAACATCCTCTGGGCCGGACCACTCACTAACGCGGCGATGAATCCGGCTCGTTGGTTCGGGCCGGCGCTCGCGTCTGGCAATTGGGGCAACGCTTGGATATGGATTGCTGGCCCTCTGGCGGGCGCTACGCTCGCAGCCTTCGCATACGACGTGTTGAGCAAGCCGGCGAAGTAATTACCCACTAATTATTGCCACTAATTTTGATTGGGCTCTTTATTTATTGACTGGGCTCTTTCGGCCCCGGCTTCATGTTCGCGTGGATCTCTTTGCACGTGGGGCAGACCGGAAACTTCTCGGGGTCGCGAGTAGGCACCCAGATCTTCCCGCAGAGCGCCTTCACTGGATCGCCATTGAGGGCAGATTCCAGAATTTTCTCTTTTCGCACGTAATGGGAGAAACGCTCATGGTCGCCATCCCCATGGGAGAGTTCAGGGACCTGCTCAAGGAGGGTGCCTTCATCACGCTTAAACCAAGCCATGCCTAAAGAGTATCCAGGTGGGGCGCATTTATGCGATTTACGGATAGCCCAGAAGGGGTCGTACCCTTGACCTTTACCGATATGTGCATACCCGTGAAGGCGAGGAGGGGAAATGAAGGATCTCATTCGTACCAATCAATTATTGCGCGAAGACGTGGATTTACTCCTAGAAACCGCGACCCGCTTCACCAAGACTCCTCTCGCAGAGCGCTCCTTCATCGCTGGCGAGACGGTCGTGATTCATATGACCAAACCCTCCACTCGTACACGGCTTGCATCCGAGACCGCAGTGGCACATCTTGGTGGCACACCAATATTCGTGCGCGCTGATGAACTACAGCTGGGTCGTGGTGAAACGATTGCCGATACCGCGCGCATCATCAGTGGCTATGCGAAAGCGATGATCATTCGCACTTTTGCCCAAAGCGATGTTGAAGAACTTGCCGAGCATGCGTCTATACCTGTCATAAATGCACTCACTGACGACGATCATCCGACACAGGCGCTCGCTGATTGGCTCACCATTCGTGAGAGCTTTGGTCGAGAGTTAGGTAATCGTAAATTCACGTACGTCGGCGATGGAAATAACATGGCACATACGTGGTTAGAAATGGGTGCTGTACTCGGAGCGCACGTAGTTGTAGCTACTCCATCGGGTAAGTGGGCTCCTAATGAAGGGGTTGTTTCCCACGCTCAAGAATTGGCTCGATCAACAGGCGGAACTATCGAAGTCACCCACGATGTAAAGAGTGCCTGCGCAGATGCCAGTGTTATCTACACCGACGTATGGATGTCGATGGGAGACTCCGAGGCAGATCGTGCTGAAAAAATTATCGCTCTTGGCGAATTCGCCGTCACTGATGCACTGATGGCAAGCGCATCATCTGATGGCATTTTCATGCATTGTCTTCCAGCGCATCGAGGAGAAGAGGTGAGCGCTAGCGTGATTGACGGTCCAAGATCAGTTGTATGGCGCGAGGCCTACCATCGCCGAACCACCATTCAATCTGCCCTCTTTCACTTAATTCGCGGAGACATCAAGGGGCGGCTAGCGTAATCTCCATGAGCACACGTTTAACCCTGCTTACCGCGCTCATCCTGGCCGTCGCACCGTTTGGTGGAACGCTTGCACACGCCACGACATCAACAAGTTCAATCACCATATCCGGCGGCCCTACCTCGGCGAGTGATACGACCCCGATCAAAATAGATGGTGAGATTTTTCTTCCTACTCAAACTCCAGCGCCCGCAGTTCTACTGGCGCACGGATTTGGGGGCAGCAAAGATTCCGTAACCGAGGAAGCAAAGGTATTGCAGGCACGTGGATTTGTAGTCTTGGCATGGAGCGCTCGCGGGTTTGGGAATTCCACTGGATCAATTTCCATGAACTCACCAGATCGTGAAGTGGTTGATGTCGCGAAACTCATCGACTATCTAAGTAACCGGAAAGAAGTCATTCAGGATAAGAAGAATGACCCCCGAGTAGGCATCACTGGCGGATCGTATGGTGGCGCCATCTCATTACTTGCAGGAGCGCAAGATCAGCGCATTGATGCGATTGCCGCGGATATCACCTGGAATAACCTTGAAGGCGCGCTCTTTCCACAAAGTGCACGAGGCATCGCTGAACCTGGTCCCTTCAAACGCGTCTGGACTGGAACATTCTTTTCCATTGGATCGTTAGGTATGAGGGGTACTTCAACAGCGCCTACCCCGAAGACACTTCTCTGCGGTCGATTCGCCCCCGAATGGTGCGCTGCGTATCAAATGAGCGTTGCCCAAAACGCGCCGAGCCCCGCAATCAGTATTCTCATGAAAGAGGTGTCACCATCCACCTATGCCCAGAGCATCGTGGCACCTACTCTGCTCATGCAAGGCGAAGCCGATTCGCTCTTTCCCCTCACCGAGAGCGTACGCACTGCGAAGTCCATCCGTGATGCACACCCTTCAACACCACTTGCAATGATTTGGCATAGCGGCGGGCACGACGGCGGGCAAGATGAAAGCAAGCGTCTGCAAGGACAGGTGGCGAATTGGTTTGATATTTACCTCGCCAAGAAAGCACACACATTTCCCACTTTTCAATTAACTCAGAGCGCCGCCGCAATTTCCGCGCAAGATTCTGCGCCTGAAGCACGAGTACAAATAGGTACCTCGCTCCCCCTTGCCACCACTTCTCTAGCTCTTACCATTACTAGCAAAAGCAAGGTTCTCCTCGCACCCGCCGGTGCCGCGCCATCAGCTGTGTCAGCCCTCCCTGGACTTGGCAGCGCATTAAGTGTGGCGGGCGGAGTAGGCGCCTTTCTCCCTGGCCAGAGCGCGTTCTTCGAATCCGCGCCGCTCACCAGTCAACTCCCCATCATTGGTGCTTCGAACGTAAAAGTGCGCGTGGCCAGTACAACGGGAGATGCGACGCTCTTCTTCTCCATGGTCGTAAAGAGTGAGAGCGGGCGCACCACTCAACCGAATGGCCTTGTTGCGCCCGTGCGACTACTAGGCATTCCCGCCAACGGTATTGAAATAGATGTAACGCTGCCGGCAATAGTCGCGAATGCAACGCCGGGAGATCGCATTGCACTTGCCGTTTCCACCACAGATCTCGGATACGCAATGCCACAAGATGGTCGGGTTTACTCGATCACCCCACTATCACCGCTCTTTGTTTCAACCATGACGCTAAAAAATGCTCCAAGTAATACTCCGCTATACCTGTGGCCGTTGATTGCTATGGGAGCTTTCGGCCTTGCACTTCTCTGGGCATTCATCAGGCGCCCTCGCCACCCTGCAATTAAAGAGCCCCAACGCGATGCGCCCTTAGTCTCCGTACGAACTCTCAATAAGCAGTACGACGACGGATACAAAGCAGTCACTGATCTCTCATTCACGGTAGAACGTGGACAGGTAGTCGGTCTACTGGGACCAAACGGTGCAGGAAAGACGACCACCCTGCGCATGTTGATGGGATTAATCTTCCCGACGTCGGGTGAGATCGAGATTTCTGGAGTACCGGTCTTCCCCGGATCGCGCGCCCTTTCCGGGCTCGGAAGTTTTATTGAAGGGCCTGGATTTCTTCCCCATCTCACTGGAAGCGAAAACCTCGACCTCTACTGGCGTTCGACTGGCCGAAACGACGACCCAGAAATCGCTGATGCGCTTGAAATATCCGGCTTAGGCACCGCTGTCAATAAAAAGGTGCGTACATATAGCCAAGGAATGCGCCAACGGCTAGCAATCGCACAAGCAATGCTTGGTAAACCAGAGTTGCTCGTGCTCGATGAGCCCACCAATGGACTTGATCCCACACAAATAAAGGCGATGCGTTCTATCCTTAAAAATTATGCGGAGAGTGGCCGTACCGTCATTGTTTCATCACACTTACTCTCCGAAGTCGAACAGACTTGCTCTCACGTAGTTGTAATGCACCGAGGTCTATTAATTGCATCAGGAACCATCGATGAGATTCTCAATCGAAATGGCAAACGCGCGCAGCACCTTGAAGAGATCTTTATGGATCTAGTCGGCGAAGATACGGAGATTGGAATCTAATGAGTTATCAAGCAACTCACACGCTTCCCTTCCGGGTGGAACTTATTCGTCAAGTCAGGCGCAAGCGCACGTTGATCGCCTACCTCTTTATCGTGGCACTACCACTAATTGTGGCGGGAGCTGTGAAATTCGGTCCGTCGAGCGACGGTGGTAGAGATGGATTCGGTGGCGGCGGGCTCGATCTGATCGGTCTAGCGACTCATAGCGCAGCAAACTTCACCGCAACAATGTTTTATTTTGCAACCGGATTCGTGTTGATTACCGTCGTCGCAATTTTCTGTGGAGATACGGTAGCCAGTGAAGCATCCTGGTCCACACTTCGTTACTTACTCGCCTCGCCAGTTCCGCGAGCGCGTTTACTTCGCCAGAAACTACTCGTGGGTCTCACGCTTTCTGGTGGCGCCGTTCTTTTATTACCTATTGCTTCTTACATCATCGGCGGAATTACTTTTGGCTTTGGTGGCCTGCAAACTCCACTCGGTGCCACATTTTCGCAAGGCGTGGGAATCCAGCGCATCGCGATCATGACCGCATTTCTGGCGCTCTCGTTACTCTTCTGTGCCGGTCTTGCTTTTCTCATGAGCGTGACGACCGATGCTCCCCTCGGCGCAGTGGGGGCTGCAGTAGGCATAGTCATCATCAGTAATATTCTTAACGCTATTGGGGCACTCGGGTCGCTGCGCAATTGGCTTCCTACCCACTACGCCTATGCCTGGCTTGATGCTTTGGCCACCGAGATCGACTGGAGCGCTATGGTGCGCGGGGCGTCCTACTCGCTCATCGCCTTCGCGCTCTGTATCGGAGCCGCGACCGCCAAGTTTGCCCGGAAAGACATCACCTCATAATCCCTTTATTCGCCTAAAATTCGCTCTGCGTAGGGCGCAGATCACCTCTAGACTGACTCCTCAAATGCCTATTTGGAAGTAGCGTCTGACCATGAGAATTTTTGTACCAAAAGAGTCCCGCACGGGCGAGCGCCGGGTCGCCATCACCCCAGATGTTATCGGTCGACTGAAGCAAAACGGATTAGATGTCACCATCGAAAGTGGCGCAGGCGCGTCTGCAGGTTTCGGCGATGAGCTCTACCGCACTGCCGGTGCCACGATCTCCCCTACGGCAGCGTTCGCCGAGGGCGATGTAGTAGCCAGCGTCGTACCGATAACAAACGAACAATTCGGTCAGCTGCGACCAGGCACCATCACTATTTCTTTCTTACCCATTCATTCGGCAGCCGAAAGCATCGCGGCATCGGTCGCTGCTAAGGCGACTTCCTTCTCTCTTGAAGCGATCCCCCGTATCTCTCGCGCGCAATCAATGGACGCGTTGACATCTCAAGCCCTCTGCGCTGGATATCGGTGCGCACTCATCGGCGCAGAACTCTCTCCACGTTTCTTTCCGCTCCTCATGACCGCTGCGGGTACCGTCACTCCTGCTCAAGTGCTCGTACTTGGTGCCGGTGTCGCCGGTTTGCAAGCCATCGCGACCGCTCGCAGGCTTGGTGGCGTAGTTTCGGCTTACGACGTGCGCGCCTCTTCTGCAGATGAAGTGCGCTCGATGGGCGCTACTTTCATCGAATTGGAATTGGAAGCGCTTGAAGGTGCCGGCGGTTATGCCCGCGAGATGGATGAAGCCCGTGCGCAACGTCAACGCGATCTTCTCGCACCGCATATTGCAGCTGCTGATGTAGTGATCACGACTGCTGCTGTTCCCGGTCGTACGGCTCCTCGACTTATTACCAAAGAGATGATGATCGGCATGAAGGAAGGGTCAGTTATCGTCGATCTCGCCTCTGAGAGCGGCGGCAACGTCGAAGGATCGGTGGCCGGAGAGACCATTAAGACACCCGCCGGTGTGACAATCTGGGGTGGCAAAGATGTTCCCAGCCAACTCCCTTATCACGCCAGCCAACTCCTCTCTCGAAACATCGTCAACCTCCTACTCCTCATGACAAAGGAAGGTGTAGTCGCGCCTGACTTTGAAGACGAAATTGTTGACGCATCAGCGGTAACACATAACGGAACCCAACGATTACCTAAGCCACCGGCTCCAGGAGGCCAAGCATGAGCGTCATCGCACTCCTCTCGATCTTCGTCCTAGCAGTCTTCGTTGGATTTGAAGTGGTCTCCAAAGTTTCCACCACATTGCACACACCATTAATGAGTGGTGCCAATGCGATTCACGGCGTCATTCTGGTAGGCGCGATCATCGTCGCGGGTCATAGCGACTCCGCACTTTCACTGACGCTTTCAATCATCGCTGTCGTACTAGCCACCATCAACATGGTCGGCGGCTTTGTGGTCACCGATCGAATGTTGGAAATGTTCAAGGGTAAAAAGAAGCCAACGGCGAAGGAGGCAAAGTAATGAATAACAATCTTTATTCCTTGATTGGCCTCGTTGCCGCCGTCTGCTTCATTCTCGCCCTCAAAGGTCTCTCCTCGCCTAAGGGCGCCCGTCGCGGAAATATCATTGGTGCTATTGGCGCCACGATTGCCACAGTCGTTGTCTTCTTCTATAACGATCCCGCAGAAGGTGGACTAAAGAATCTTCCACTCATCCTGATCGCCATTCTCGTGGGTGTCATCGTCGGCGTACCAGCCGCTCGTAAAGTTCAAATGACCGCGATGCCACAACTTGTTGCACTCTTCAACGGTGTCGGTGGTGGCGCTGCTGCCCTCGTAGCCATCGTCGAATACTTATACCTCGGAGATAAAGCATCAGGCGGTGCGGTAGGCGCAACAGTTTTCACAGTTCTCGTCGGTTGTATCTCATTCACTGGTTCAATACTCACCTTCTTGAAGCTCCAAGAACTCATGACGACACGTCCAGTGGTCTTCCCTGGTGGTCGCGCAGTAATTGCGCTCGTCTTACTTGCAGTACTCGGAGCGGCTGGTTGGGTGGGGGTGGACAAGGGTTCAACTTCTCTCTTAGTTCTCACGGTTCTCTCTCTCGCCTTCGGCATCCTCTTCGTGCTTCCCGTCGGTGGCGCAGACGTGCCGATCGTGATCTCGCTCCTCAATGCCTTCACCGGTCTCACGGTGGCGGCTACTGGCTACGTCCTCGACTCCACCCTTCTCTTGGTCGCTGGAACATTGGTCGGCGCGAGTGGCACCATCCTCACTCGCCTCATGGCATCTGCGATGGGCCGTTCCATTCTCGGCATCCTCTTTGGAGCCTTCACTGCAACGCCTCAGGCGGCCCTCAGTGCTGCTGATGCGCGCCCAGTGAAGTCTGGCTCCCCCGACGATGTCGCCATCCTGCTCGCCTACGCTCGCCGCGTAGTCATCGTCCCGGGCTTTGGCCTGGCCGTCGCCCAAGCGCAGCACACGGTGCGGGAGCTGGCAGACTTGCTCACCGCTAAGGGCGTGGAAGTTGCCTACGGGATTCACCCAGTTGCGGGAAGAATGCCAGGGCATATGAACGTTCTCCTTGCTGAGGCCAACGTGCCTTACGAGCAACTCAAGGAGATGGAAGAAGTAAACCCGACTTTCTCACAGACCGATGTCGCCCTCGTGGTGGGCGCCAATGATGTGGTGAACCCGGCAGCGAAGACCACGCCTGGTTGCCCCATCTATGGCATGCCCATCCTTGATGTTGACCAAGCGACGAATGTCATCTTCCTCAAGCGTTCCATGCGTCCAGGTTTTGCTGGCATCGAGAACGAACTTCTCTACGATCCTCGAACGACTCTGCTCTTTGGTGATGCAAAAGATTCACTCACCAAAGTAGTGAGCGCACTGAAGGTGTTTTAATTGCCAGCGATTACTGTTGCAGATTTGACCGTGCTCCCACGTGTGGGCACGGTCAATCCGCTTACTTCCGTATCGCGTCCGCTTCGAAGTATTACTACTGCCCCGCAAGGTTTTGAAGGCGAAGGTTTCCCGGTGCGTCGCGCGTTTGCCGGTATTGCACTTGAAGATGCAGATCCGTTCATCATGATGGATCAGATGGGCGAGGTGGAGTACGCGCCGGGTGAACCTAAGGGCACTCCATGGCATCCACACCGCGGTTTCGAAACTGTGACATACATTATTGATGGAGCCTTTGATCATCGCGATTCGCACGGTGGTGGAGGCACTATCACGAATGGTGATACCCAATGGATGACCGCTGGCGGTGGAATTTTGCACATTGAGACTCCACCAGAGGCG
The DNA here is from genome assembly GCA_037138535.1 of Actinomycetes bacterium. Classification (GTDB taxonomy): domain Bacteria; phylum Actinomycetota; class Actinomycetes; order Nanopelagicales; family Nanopelagicaceae. The sequence continues at coordinate 1,544 of JBAXIG010000035.1, read as the reverse complement.
TTGGTAGTTTCTGGTGGTCTCTTTCATGGTTTCCAACTCTGGGTCAATCTGCCACGTGATCAAAAGTGGGCAGCGCCGCGCTATCAAGATCTGCGCGCTACCGACGTGGGACTACTCACTTCAAGTGATGGTGGCGCACTCATCCGGGTGATCGCTGGTTCGCTAGAAAGTGAGCAAGGTCCGATTAACGGGCCAGGAAGTACATACACGCCGATCACTATTTTGCACGTAACACTTACTGCCGGCGCAGAGGTCACACTTCCGTGGCGCCCAGATTTTAATGCGCTCGCGTACACGATGAATGGTCGCGGAGTGGTAGGAAATGAGAAGCGTCCGATACAGATGGGTCAACTCGCGCTCTTCGGTGCGGGAGATTCCATTACGTTAGGTGCGCAATCGATTCAGGAGTCGCGCGCGAAAGAAGTGGACTTTGTCATTCTTGGTGGTGCACCTATCCAGGAGACCATTGCGTGGATGGGACCTTTTGTGATGAATACCAAAGCTGAAGTGCTGCAAGCTTTTGAGGATTATCAAAAAGGTCGCCTGGGTGTGAAGCCTGCCGAACATGCCACGCCGCATCAGGGTGCACCTACAACCGTTCGTGAGAATTAAGTACGCTTCGAACCCTCCACGATCGCGATATTGAAAAAGTTTTGAGGGTTTTATAACTTTCCGTTATTGGCTTGATGAAAGTGATAACTCTGAGTCTCGTTTTATAAGCCAATGTCAGTGGTGCGCTAGAAAATTGAGCCATGAACAGATTGAGCGAACTCCTCGCCTCCGAGCCTGGTCCCGAGATGATCGCCGCCCTCGCCCAGATCGATCCACTCGAGATTTCGCGCGCTGAAAGAGTCGATTACTTGGCGCTCCTCCGTCGGTGCAACAGTTGGATGGAGAGCCTCATCTCACGAGCCGTGCTGGCAATCGCTGGCCCAGAACCACATCGAGCAGATGACGATCTCCCCCGAGAGATACAAGGGGTCGATGAGGCTCCTCGAGAGGAGATTTCTGCCGCTCTTCGTCTGAGTAGTGGGAGTGCGCAACGCGAAATCGATATTGCCCGTGCGCTCCATGTTGATATGCCAGCTCTGCAACGAGCTCTCGAGTCTGGGGACCTCTCTCGTACTCATGCACGCATCATCATCGACGAAAGTTCTGAGCTACGCCGCCTTGGGATTGATCGCGCTCGCATCAATGCACTCACCGAGAGAGCCATTGCATACTCCGAACTTCACACGCCTGCTCAACTTGCCCGTCACATGCGAAGTGAAATCGTTAATGTGGCGCCGATGGAGGCTGAGATTGTTCATGCAGCTGCGCGCGGAACTCGTCGCGTCATTTGCTATCCAGAGCCCGATGGCATGGCCACCATTCTCGCCCTCCTGCCAGTAGAAGCCGCACAGCGCGTGATGAATGCCATCAATCGCATTGTGCGTGGGCAGGAGAGCGAGCGGAGCGCTCGAAAGAGTGCGCGCCGAGAAGTATCGGAAGATTCAATGTCGCCCACGGGAGATTCAATGTCGCCCACGGGAGATTCAATGTCG
>JBAXIG010000034.1:0-16864 GCA_037138535.1 Actinomycetes bacterium | reverse complement strand
GGGCGCAACGATCTCACTTTCTTTGCCAGCAACTCCTGGAGCGCTGATTCTTCACTCTCCGAAGAGACCTCTGAAATCACCTCTAAGATGAGATCCGGATCGATACCTTTTTCACGGAGCTCACGCGCTATGACTCGGGGCGCTAGACCCCGCGATCGCATCCGCGAATCTCGCCATGCGCGCGCAAAATCGCCATCATCGAGCAGATTACTTCGAGTGAGAGCCACAATGATTTCATCGCCTATCTCGATTGGAATTGCACGCTTTGCAAAAGCAGCGCGCAACTCCCCACAACTATGCGATCTGCGAGCTAACCTATCGAGTGCCATTCTCTGAGCGAGTGCACGAAGATCTTCCCCCTCAGAAAAGAGAGAGGAGCCCAACAAAGTGTCGGGCCCCTCAAGTAACTCTTCCATTATCTATGGTTAATAAGTAACGCAGGCTTAAAAATCTACTACCGGAACTTCTACCGGGACTTCAACCGAAACTTCTTCCAGAACTTCTACCAGCGGCGTGCTGTTGGCAGCTGCCTCACGGCGCACTCCAATACCCATCTGCTCCTTAATCTTCTTCTCGATCTCGTTTGCAAGATCAGGGTTGTCGATAAGGAAGGTACGGGCGTTCTCTTTGCCTTGACCGAGTTGATCACCTTCGTAGGTGTACCAAGATCCGGACTTCTTGACGAAGCCTTCGTCAACACCAAGGTCAATCAGTGAACCTTCGCGTGAGATGCCATGACCGTAGAGGATGTCGAATTCGGCTTGCTTAAATGGCGGCGCCATCTTGTTCTTAACAACTTTGACGCGAGTACGGTTACCGACTGCATCTTGGCCATCTTTCAAAGTCTCGATGCGACGGACGTCAAGACGGATAGATGCGTAGAACTTGAGCGCTTTACCGCCGGTCGTGGTCTCTGGAGAGCCAAAGAAGACACCGATCTTTTCCCGCAACTGGTTAATGAAGATGGCAGTGGTCTTTGATTGGGCAAGTGCGCCAGTGATCTTACGTAGCGCTTGGCTCATCAAACGAGCTTGCAGACCGATATGGCTATCACCCATCTCGCCTTCGATTTCTGCTCGTGGCACGAGTGCAGCTACCGAGTCGATCACGACAATGTCGAGGGCCCCTGAACGGATCAACATATCCATGATCTCAAGGGCTTGCTCGCCGGTATCTGGTTGCGAAACGAGAAGTGCATCAATATCAACGCCTAGCTTCTTCGCGTACTCGGGATCGAGTGCATGCTCAGCATCGATGAAAGCTGCAATACCGCCGGCTTTCTGCGCATTAGCAATGGCATGCAAGGCGACTGTGGTCTTACCGGAGGACTCTGGACCATAAATCTCAACGACGCGGCCACGTGGGAAACCACCGATGCCGAGGGCAAGATCAAGTGCGATCGAACCAGAAGGAATGACCTCAACTGGCGCGCGCCCCTCGTCGCCCATCTTCATGATGGAGCCCTTACCGAATTGGCGTTCAATTTGGGCAAGTGCGCTCTCTAGGGCCTTGCTGCGATCTGGAGTACTGGGTGCCATCTCTCTACCTCTCAAGCTCTGGACCCGCTCCAGTGGGGAGTGGGCTATCTCGGCGACGGTAGCGGGAGGCACTGACACAATCCGCTCTTGCAAGCGGGTTGTGGAGGGCTTTGCCTGCTCACCTATCTGTGGATGAGATTATCCGAACATTTGTTCGAACGCGACCCGACACGCCCGAAAAGGCGGTAAATCTCTGCTCTAGCGGAGGTGGGCCGGGACCCTCGGATCATGGCGACAGAGCGCTCGCCAGACCTCTTTAGCATCCTCGCCTTGGGCTAGCGCCTGATCGATTGTGCGGCCTTGCAATTCTGAGAGCACGACATCGGCAGCAAAAGAGCGTGACCATTGCGCCCCTAAATACTCATCCATGCGTCGCCAAAATTCAGTGAGTCGCATCAGAATTCTTCTTCAATCGAGTGTGGTCCATCAAAAGAGGGTCGCTCCGCCACGCGAACTCTTCGCGAGCGCGCTCGCCACTAACGCATCTACATCTGCTACGGGGATGATCACACTCGAAACCAAGATTCGCGTGAGGACGTCGCGTTGCATGGCGCTGCTCACGCCATACTTTTCAAAGAGTCGATCGCACTCTTCGCGAAAAGTGACCCATAAGGAGTCAGAGGTAGCGGCCAGCATGCGTCCAAATACTGTGGGCTCTAACGTCGCAATAAATCGAAGCGCATCATGAGTGGCGATAAAGGTGAGGAGCGCACTCATCGCTCCGCGGAGATCTTCGGCTTTCTCGGCCGATGCAAAGCCTCGAGAGACTTCCTCCGAAATCAAAGCGCGCAACAGTTCTTGCTTGGATCGGAAATGGTTATAAAGCGTGGCTCGAGCAATCTTGCCCTCGTCGGCAATTTCAATCATTGATGTGGCTTTTACGCCCTGTTTGGCAATACATGCAAGTGCACCAGCGAAGAGGCCAGCGCGCGCACGACCCATGGCATTACCCGCGCGAGTATGTTCCCCAGCGCTCATGGCGTGGAATTAAGCAGCAACAGAGGTGGACGCAGAGGCCACCGGAAGGAGCGACACATTCGATGGAACCGCGAGCGAAAGCGCTACTTCGGAGAGGAGCTCAGCGAGCTCAATCTCAAGGGCTTGGCAGATGGATGAGAGCAGTTCAGAAGAGGCTTCCTTCTGCCCACGCTCTACTTCAGAGAGATAACCGAGGGAGACCCGCGCCTTCGCGCTCACTTGGCGCAAGGTCTGAGATTGCGCGACACGGCGACGGCGTAGCGCCGCTCCCATGTGATCTCGCAACAACATCTTTACTCCTCGATGATAGAGCTGGCGTTCGTCCCTAGTGGGAGCCCGGCTAGGCATCTGCGAAATAAGTCTAGTGCGTGGGCGGCACTCGCGCGGCGTACGCGCGCACGATCATCTGCCATTTGTCCGGTTAGCACCACTTTGAAAGCGCGCTCTCGTTCGGCCGAGCTCACCCCGATATAGAGCGTGCCCGCCGGGTGGCCTTCAAAATCGCCTGGACCGGCCACCCCCGTGGTGGAAACCGCCCAATCAGCACCGAGACGCAGACGGATCCCCCGCGCCATCGCTTTGGCGACCAGTGCATCCACGGTTCCGTGGGTCTTCATCATCTCTTCCGACACATCGGCAAGCTGATGCTTGCTCCCCGCTTGATAAGTCACTGCGCCTCCCAGGTACACATCGGAGGCGCCCGGGATATCCGTGAGCAATTGAGAGAGCGCACCTCCCGTGAGGGATTCAACGGTGGCTAAAGTTTCACCTTGATCGCGCATCAAGTGAAGCACGGCCGATGCGAGCGTGGAACGGAGAGCTCGAGCTTTATCGACGGCATAGACCGAATCACCAATCAGATCTGCTGCGAGCGTGGCATATTCTTCTGCTTGCGATGCGCTTTCTGAAGAGATCTTCACCTCGACATCGCCAAGAGATGCCAAATACGCCACCGAGACCCCGGGTGGCAAAGTACTTTCCCAATCACGCAAGCTCTCAGAGATCGCAGATTCACCCAGCAAGGCGACTCGTACAATAAATGTATGCTGATGCACTCCCGAAAAGCGCTTGCGCAATTCAGGTAACACTTCACCGATAAACATGCCTCGCATTTCGTGTGGCACTCCAGGAAGCGCAAAGAGCGGCACGCTTTCGATTTCCATAAAGATTCCTGGAGCGCTGCCGCCATCGTTGATTAACGCACTTGCCCCGATCGGAAGATCGGCCATGACAAGGGCTTGGCTGGGAACTTGCATATTGCGTGCGGCATAGCGAGCGGTGATTAACTCCACCAGTTCTTGGCGTTGGGCCACTTCCACCCGTGCTGCACGCGCCACACCCAGTCGAGTGAGATCATCACTCGTGGGTCCCAGTCCCCCTGAAACAATGACCGCATCGGCGCGCGCAATTGCAGTGAGAATGGCATCACTAATCGCGGAGAGTTCATCCTGAACCGAAATTGAAATAACCAAGGCATAGCCTTCGAGAGCGAGCTGATCTCCTAGCCATGCGGTGGATGTATCGACGACAGCACCATTGAGCAACTCATCGCCCACCGTAACAAGTGCTATACGATTCATGACGCGCGCAGCCGAGTAATTTCCTTGAGATATTGGAAGCCAGTTACCAGAGTCAAAATTACTGCAACACCCATCAAGAGGGCGTTAAGCGGATCAAACCAATGTGGCATGGGGAAGATATAGAAGCCGATAGCGAATCCTTGCGTCAGAGTTTTTGCTTTGCCACCACGACTTGCGGGGACAACTTTCTTGGATATCACCGTAAAACGGAGCAACGTAATTCCAATTTCGCGAACCATAATGACGATCGTGACCCACCACCACACGTCACCAAGAATCGAGAGACCAATAAGCCCTGCACCAATGAGCGCTTTATCTGCGATCGGGTCAAGGAGCGCACCTAGATCGGTGCCAATGCCTCGCTTGCGGGCCAGCTCTCCATCCAAGCGATCAGTAAAGGCGGCAACGGCGAAGATGAACCAGGCCAAGGCGCGCCACCATGAATTTGTACCATCATGAGCGAAGAGCGCCCAGAGCATGATCGGAACTAAGAGAATGCGAATGAGGGTGAGCCAATTAGCAATATTGACAATACCTACCTTGGGGGTGTGCTCACTCATCGACACTCGCTACCCCAGTGGTTCCGCACGTACATCTGCACCTTCAGAAGCATAGATTCGTCCTTGCAAAATTTCTCCTACCCGCGCCCGAGGGAAGCCTCTCAAAGTGGTACTTCCATCCACCTCGGGCCCCTGATGTAGTGCCCGGCCCTCACACTCATTGCCATGGATGCTTTCAATGAGAACGCTGACCTCTTCACCCACACGTTCCTCAGCTCGCTGGGCCATCAACTCCTCAACGAGGGCACTCGTTCTTTCCACGCGGTCTCTGATCTCGTCTTCATCTAACTTTCCAGGCAGATCCACAGCTGAGGTGCCCTCTTCATCGCTATATCCAAAGACGCCTACAGCATCCAGCCTGGCCTCCTCTAAAAATTGGAGCAGAGTTTCAAAGTCGTCTTCGCTCTCCCCTGGGAATCCGACGATGAAATTGGAACGCACTCCTGCAAGTGGAGCGCGCTCTCTGATTTGCGAAAGTAGCGAGAGGAACTTTTCACTATCTCCAAAGCGCTTCATTTTGCGAAGCACTTCGCCACTCGCGTGCTGAAAGGAGAGATCAAAATAGGGAGCAATACCAGTAGTGCTCGCCATCACATCCAAGAGCGTTGGGCGCACCTCAGCTGGTTGCAAATAAGCAACACGAATGCGATTAACACCATCGACAAGTGCTAATGCAGGAAGCAGCGATTCGAGTAAGCGAATATCTCCAAGATCTTTACCGTAGGAGGTTGAGTTCTCGCTCACCAACACTATTTCTTTGACGCCTTGATCTGCGAGCCAACGGGCCTCATCAACAATGTCAGTGGGTCGGCGAGAGATGAACGAGCCGCGAAAGGCTGGAATGGCGCAGAAGGAACACCTTCGATCACACCCCGAAGCAATCTTAATTGAAGCAACAGGTTCATTACCGAGCCGACGGCGGAGCATGCGCCTGGCTGGGGCGCTTCCTGCAACGGTCAGATCTTCCACGCGTTCGCCGTGCCCTGGGATTTTGATGAGTGCATCTGATCGTTCACTGGGCGCAATGGGGAGCAAGTTGCGCCTGTCTCGAGGCGTATGAGTCTCGATAATCCCACCTTCGAGAATGTGTGAAAGTCGCGCTGAAATATCTTCATAGTCATCAAACCCAAGAACTGCATCGGCCTCGGGAAGAGATTGCGCGAGTTCTTTGCCATACCTCTCTGCCAGACACCCTACGGCCACCACTCGTCGAGTGCGCTTACCATCTTTGTGCGAGGCAGCTTCCAAAATGGCATCGATGGAGTCCTTCTTGGCACTCTCCACGAAGCCACACGTATTCACCACTGCGATATCAGCTTCGGCGGCATCATCAACTAACAACCAGCCATCACTTTCCAGGCGGGCGGCTAACTCCTCGGAATCCACTTCATTCCGGGCGCACCCCATGGTGACCAGTGCGACCTTTTTCATGAGCGCCAGCCTAGTTGGTGGACCCGTGAACTCTGGCCACTCAGGCATTTTCGGCGAAATCAGCCTTGCGTGGGGTCTCCGGTGCCGAAATCAAAGTGCAGTACTTCACGGCTACCACCTGGTGTGCCAAGTTTCTTGCCGTTGACCGAGAGGGTGACCGCCCCGGCATTGCCAATGACCACTCGCAGGTGCTGCGGATCATGGAATTCCTTGGTAACTCCCTTTTGAACAATGCCAGCGAAGAGTTGCGCACCAGAATCACTCGTAATGGCGATCCATGATGATTCAGAAACTGCAGAGATGACGACGGTGACATCATCAGTCAAGAGCGCCGTAGCTTCACTCGCACTCGGAGCGTTGGAAGCCATCGTTGGATCATTTTGTGGAGTACTCGTAGTTACTGCCGATGCAAGCAGAGGATCAACAGGATTCTTTCCCCCCACAAACAATGAGAACCCCACCACTCCGGCAATTACCACCGCAGCGGCTGCCATGATGGGTGCCCACGGGAGGGCGCGCTTCTCCCCTTGCATCATTGTTGCCATTTCTCCGAGAGCGCTCACCGCCGGTTTTACTTGAAGACCAAAATCCACCATGAGGTCGTTAACATTCATTCCAAGCACGGTGGCGATAGAACGTACGTGGCCGCGCGCATAAACCTCACCACCACAAGGATCAAAATTATCTGATTCGATGGCCACCAATAATGAGTTACGCACACGTACTTTTGCGGCGACCTCGGCAACGCTCAAGCCCGCGGCGATACGCGCCTGCGTGATTTGAGCGCCAACGGTCATAAATCCTCCTCGAGGTGGGGATACCCCTACGAAAGTACGCCTCTCAGGGTACGCAACTCTGAGGAGATTGACTAACCCTGAAACGAATTTAACGAGAACTCACGCCTCATCCAGTGTGAAATTCAATTAAAGACTTGCAAGCACCCCTGGGAGATCGTCCGCCTTTATCAGGACATCGCGCGCCTTAGAACCCTCAGAAGGGCCGACGATGCCGCGACTTTCCATGAGGTCCATCAATCTGCCGGCCTTGGCGAAGCCCACTCGCAACTTTCTTTGGAGCATTGAGGTGGAACCAAATTGTGTGGAGACCACAAGTTCGATTGCTTGCATGAGCAGGTCAAGATCATCACCAATGTCATCTTCGACCTCTTTGCGCTGAACACCAACACTAAACACATCTTCCCGATAGATCGGTTCGTGTTGGGCCTTCACATGCTTCACCACCGCTTCGATCTCGCGCTCTGAGACATACGCTCCTTGAATACGCATTGCTTTACTTGCTCCCATTGGCAAGAAGAGACCATCGCCTTGCCCGACAAGTTTCTCAGCACCAGGTTGATCGAGAATGACCCGTGAGTCGGCGAGCGAAGAAGTTGCAAAGGAGAGTCTCGAAGGAACATTGGCTTTGATAAGACCAGTGACCACGTCGACGCTAGGTCGCTGCGTAGCAAGGACTAAGTGGATACCCGCCGCACGCGCTAACTGTGTGATTCGCACAATTGATTCTTCAACATCTCGCGGTGCCACCATCATGAGATCTGCCAGCTCATCGACAATCACAAGCAGGTAGGGGTAAGGACGAAGCTTGCGATCTGACCCAAGTGGTGGCGTGAGTTTTCCACTGCGCACCGCTTTATTGAAATCATCAATATGACGGAAGCCGAAATTGGAGAGGTCGTCATATCGTGCATCCATTTCGCGCACCACCCATTGCAGAGCTTCAGCAGCCTTCTTGGGATTGGTCAAAATGGGAGTAATCAAGTGCGGAATGCCCTGATAGGCGTTCAGCTCAACACGTTTGGGATCAATCAAGATCATGCGCACATCGTTTGGCGTGGCACGCATCATCACTGATGTAACGAGTGCATTTATCCAACTTGATTTACCTGCTCCCGTAGCACCTGCGACCAAGAGGTGGGGCATCTTGGTGAGGTTGGCACAGACAAAACCACCTTCTACATCTTTTCCAAGCGAGACCACCATCGGGTGGTGATCGTTTCCAGCAACCGTCGAACGGAGCACGTCACCAAGTAACACGGTCTCTCGATCCGTATTAGGAATCTCAATTCCCACAGCAGACTTGCCTGGGATGGGACTCAAGATGCGAACATCGCTGCTAGCAACCGCATAAGAAATATTCTTCGAAAGCGCTGTAATGCGTTCGACTTTGACTGCGGCACCTAGTTCAACTTCATATCGAGTCACTGTGGGGCCGCGCAAAAAGCCAGTAACTTTTGCATCGATTTGAAACTCTTCAAATACTTGGGTCAGTGATTCCACGATCTTGTCGTTGGCCGCGCTTTTCGCTTTGCTGGGCGCACCCGCTTTCAAAATATCTAAGGGGGGCAACACATACTCAGCACCTTCAGTAAATTCCATCTGAGTTGGCGCGCTTGCTGACTTGGTGCCTTCAAAAGATGCGACTTGCTCCGGTGGTGCTGACCTCACCGGCTCAGCAAGTGCTTCCAATACTTGTTCAGCTAATTCATCCTGAGCCAGTTCTTCTTCAAGCTCTTCCTCGAACTCTTCCTCAAGCTCTTCGACTTCGCGAAGAATGGGCGACTCAAAAGGTTCGCTTTCAGAGATTTCAAATTCTTCCTGCAGTTCACGTGCTTCGCGGCGGTCGGCTAAACGCGTAGAGAGTGGAGAAATGATGACCCGGAACTTTTCTGGTACTGCATGCAATGGAGTTGCTGTGACAATCAAGAGCCCAAAGATAATGACAAGTAGTAAGACCGGGAAAGCTAGATACTTCGTCACTAACGCGGAGAGCGGCGCGGCGATGAGATAACCAACCCAGCCACCTGAATGTCGGGCGCCAGAAAGTCCAGGATTATCTGTTACTACATGAACGAGTCCAGCTACTCCAAAAGTCAAAATAAACACACCGATAGCAATGCGTCCGGTGGCCGCACCTTCTTGCGGTTTACGCAGAATTCGAATCGCCAGCAGGATGAGTGCCAGCGGTATCAAGATTGCCAGGCGTCCTACGAGATCATGGGCCGCACCATCCATGAATGCGCCAAAGAAATTCGGCACATGCCACCAGACCCCTGCAGCAACCAAGATCGCCAGCACGATGAGCCCTAATCCAAGACCATCTCGTCGATGGCTGGGATCCAACTCACGCGCCTCCCGGCTGAGGAATCGGACGCCGCCGCCTAACCCGCGAGCGATGGCACGCCAGATACGCGCAAGCACGCCAAAAAAACCTCGACCTCTACTGGGCTCAGGGCGTGCGAGTTTTTTGGCTTTAGCTGCCACGGAAATACAGTACGAGAATGGGGCGAATCGGACGGGCAGGCGCGCCGGGCTAGACCTCAACCACGATCGGCAAGATCATCGGACGACGGCGATGAGTGGTGTTGACCCATTGGCCGACAGTCCGGCGCACAATCTGGGCCAATTGATGCGAACCACCCACACCATCACTCGCCGCAGTGCGAAGCGCTTCCACAATCTTGATCTTGACCTCATCAAAGACATCTTCAGTTTCGGCAAAGCCACGCGCATGAATATCTGGACCAGAGACGATCTTTCCAGTGGTGGAATCCACTGCAACAACAATGGAGATGAACCCTTCTTCCCCAAGTACTCGACGGTCCTTAAGCGATGCTTCCGTAATGTCGCCGACACTCTGCCCGTCGACATAGATATACCCGACCGTAATTACTCCAGCAATATTAACTCGGCCGTCTCGGAGATCGACCACTACCCCGTCATCGACAGTGACGATATTCTCATCTGCAAGGCCAGTAAGTCGAGCGAGATCAGCATTGGCTCGCAAGTGGCGCCACTCGCCGTGGATAGGCATGACATTCCTTGGCTTTACTAAGTTGTAGCAGTAAAGCAATTCGCCAGCGCTTGCGTGGCCAGATACGTGCACCATCGCGTTGCTCTTATGAACTACCTTTGCGCCAAATCTCATCAAGCCATTGATGACTCGATAAACAGAATTTTCATTCCCAGGGATGAGCGAGGAAGCCAGGATGACCGTATCGCCATCCCCTACGCGAATTTGGTGATCTCCGCTCGCCATTCGCGAAAGCGCTGCCATTGGTTCACCTTGTGAACCCGTACAGATGAGTACCAACTCATTATCCTTAAAATTCTCCATCTGCTTCGCGTCGATAAGAACACCATCCGGGATAGTGAGATATCCCAGCTCATGAGCCACGCGCATATTACGAACCATCGAACGACCGACCAGCGCAACCTTTCTAGAGTGCGCGGCGGCAGTATCGATGACTTGCTGCACGCGGTGCACGTGAGAGGCAAATGATGCAACGACTACTCGACGCTCGGTCTTAGAAAAAACTCGATCGAGCACTGGCAAAATCTCGCGCTCGCTCGTAGTGAATCCGGGCACTTCGGCATTGGTGGAGTCAACCATGAAGAGGTCAACACCTTCACTACCAAGTCGAGCAAAAGTGGCAAGGTCGGTGAGGCGACCGTCGAGTGGAAGTTGATCCATTTTGAAATCACCGGTATGCAGAATTCGACCAGCAGAAGTGGTGATTGCGATCGCAAGCGCATCAGGAATGGAGTGATTCACCGCAATGAATTCAAGGTTGAATGGTCCGAATTGTTCGACCTGCCCCTCTTTCACTTCAAGGGATCGAGGGCGAATGCGATGTTCCTTTAGCTTCTCTTCAAGGAATGCAAGAGTGAGCCGAGATCCCACTAATGGAATCTCGCCCGCTTCGCGCAAGATGAAAGGCACCGCACCGATATGATCTTCATGTGCGTGTGTAAGGACGATGGCTAAGACATCACCCCATCGTTCGCGCAGATACGAAAAATCAGGCAAGATCAAATCGACCCCGGGTTGATTCTCCTCCGGGAAGAGCACTCCTGCATCAACGATAAGAATTTTTCCGTCATGTTCAAAGACCGTCATATTGCGGCCGACATCGCCCAGACCGCCGAGGGCAACAATGCGAGTGGTGCCCTTTTCTAGAGCTGCAGGTTCAGAGAGTTCTGGATGCGAATGGCTCATGAGGGAAGAGTGATACCACCAGCAACAAGGTCGAGCTTGAGTTGTGCAATTTGCTCCGGCGTAGCATCGACGAGTGGAAGGCGCGTATGGCCGCCAGGCAGCCCAAGCAAGTTGAGTGAGGCTTTGGTGAGGATCGCACCTTGCGTGCGAAAAGTTCCGGTATAGATCGGGAGCAATGAGTGATGGATCTCTGTTGCGCGAACACGATCGCCAGCAAACCAGGCGTTTAACATCTCTTTGAGCGGGCGACCGATGATATGACCACAGACACTCACAAATCCGACCGCTCCGATAGAAAGCAATGGCAGGTTGTTCATGTCGTCACCGCAATACACCGGAATGCCCGAGCGCTTAATCACCCATGAGGTTGCACCTAGATCACCTTTGGCATCTTTGAGTGCAACCATCTTGGGATGCTCGGCCAGCCGACAGATGGTGTCGGTTTCAATCGCAACTCCCGTACGAGCGGGAATGTCATACATCAATATGTTGAGATCGGTGGCATCCGCGATCGCCTTAAAGTGGGCCTCAATACCTGCCTGCGGCGGCTTGTTGTAATAGGGCGTGACCACCATGAGCGCATGTGCACCTGCCTTGGCGTGGCGCTTGGCAAGTTCCACAGAGTGCGCCGTTTCATTATTACCGGCACCGGAAATAATGGTGGCCTTATCGCCGACAGCGCGCACAACGAGTTTGATGATTTCATCCTTCTCATCATCAGTCGTAGTGGGCGCTTCGCCGGTGGTCCCATTGATCACGATGCCATCGTGACCCGAATCAACAAGGTGATGGGCTATTTTTTCCACAGCTGCAAAATCAATCTCACCCGTTGACTTAAACGGGGTGACCATGGCCGTCAGCAGGCGCCCAAAGGGAGGGGTGATTTCACTCATGGAGCAAGGATACCGGTCTGTGCCGCTAGGGACAGACTCGCCCGCCGGCATTAAAGGCGCCGTGGGTCAAAGGCATCAGCCCAGCCCAGACCTCTTCCATCTTCTCGGCGACCATTTCGATCTCCCGCTGAGGGTAAGAAGGGAAGTGAGAGCCTTCTGATTTTGTGCGTAACGAGATGAAGTTCATCAACGCTCGAGCATTCATGGATACATACATACTGGAGTAGAGCCCTACTGGAAGGACTGTGCGAGCCACTTCTCGGGCAATGCCCACTTCTAGCATCTCTTGGTAGGCCTCATAGGAGACCACGTAAGAACGCTTCATCGCACTTACCGAAGTTTCATACTGCACTTCAGTTCCATCAATGAATTCGTACGCTCCAGTCTTGCCTACCTGAATCAGTTTTCTTTCAGGGCCAGGAATATAAAAGACTGGCTTCAACTCCCGATAGCGCCCGCTCTCCTCGTTGTATGAGGCAATTCTGTGGCGCATAAATTCGCGGAAAACAAAGATCGGTGCAGAGATGAAGAAGGTCATTGAAGTGTGCTCAAAAGGTGAACCGTGGCGTTCACGCGCTAGGTAATTAATGAGACCTTTTGCCTTTTCTGGATCCGAGCCGACATCTTCGAGAGATTGCTCCCCGGCGGTCGAGACCCGAGCAGCCCAAATAACATCGGCGTCACTAGCGCTAGCCTTGACCAATTCGACGGTCACATCTGAGCGAAATATGATCTTGTCCACCCTTGGACAGTAACGGAGAAAGGCACTCATGCCAGAGCTAACACGCGCGAACGAAGAGGTCCGAGTGGCTCATCTCACTGATGCCTTTTCCATCGCCGCCATCTCTCATCGCGCCTGGACTGCCCGCAACCTTCCTGCCTTGTCCCTACCTTCCCTGGCTGACATGGAATCACAATGGCATAGCTCCATTGCCTCGCCCCCATCCACGCGCCATCGAGTTCTTGTCGCACTCTCACACGGAGTCGTCGTAGGGTTTTCCTGCCTCATCCCGATCTCGGAAAGCGTCGATGAAGTAAGTGAATTACTCATTGATCCAGATCTTCTTGGGCGAGGCCACGGTTCCCGCTTACTGAACGCCATCGCAGACACGTCGGCGAGCGAAGTCACTGGCCTATCGATGTGGAGCGATCTCGCCGCGCTCGATACTTTTCTCCAGAGCGCCGGCTGGGGAAAGAGCGATCGCACACGCACTTTAGAAAGCCCAGATTTGACGCTCACCCAGCACCGATGGGTAACCTCGCTTCGCGATGCACCTAGTGAGAGCGACGGTTCGTGAACCAAGAAGTTGAATTACCCGATAACGAACGCCGTCGCATTACTCGCGATGGCGTGAGTTTGGCGTTCACAGTGGGGCTCTACGGCACGGCCTTTGGCGCGGCAGCAAGTAGCAGTGGCCTCTCCCCTTGGCAAGCACTTGCTTTATCTGCCCTCCTCTTCTCTGGAGCTTCACAGTTTGCCGTCGTGGGCGTGGGCGTCATCACTTCATGGTCTCTCGCGGTCACTGCGATTACTGGAGCACTGCTACTTGGGACAAGAAATGCACTCTACGGATTACGCATGGCTCCGATCCTGCAAGTGCGCGGCTTCAAGCGCGTCGCAGCAGCACAAATTACGATTGATGAATCAACCGGGATAGCAATTTCACAAGAGCACCTTGGACTTCCCGCAATGCGTCACGGCTTCTGGGTGACCGGGTTGGGTGTCTATGTTTTCTGGAATTCATTTACTCTGCTCGGCGCACTCGGTGCCGACGCGTTAGGCGATCCCGCGCAATTTGGGCTTGATGCGGCCGTGCCAGCAGCATTCCTAGGTTTACTCTGGCCGCGCCTCAAAGGTCGCACACCGTGGGCAGTCGGCATGGCCGCAGCTATTACCGTGCTGATTTTACTACCGCATGCACCGGTGGGTGTTCCAGTAATCACTAGCGCACTCGCTGCGGTCGTTGCTGGCTGGAAGAGCGGCGGTGCTAAATGATTTGGGCAACCGTTCTTATTTCGAGTTTAGGCTGCTTCTTATTGAAGTATGCCGGGATGGCAATGCCTGACGCCTGGCTCTCATCACCCCGAGTTCAACGCATAGCAAACCTCATGCCCGTCGCACTTCTCAGCGCTCTTGTAATCGCACAAACTTTCGGTGTGGGCCAAACATTGGTACTTGACGCACGCGCGGCCGGAGTGGCAGTAGCAATTGTGGTTCTCTTACTACGCGCACCATTCCCAGTAGTGGTAGTTGCGGCCGCCGTGACATCAGCGCTATTGCATCGACTATGAATTTAACGGTAGAGAAAATCTAGAGGTTAAGAAAACTCTCTAAACCAAGGGTAAGACCCGGATGCGTAGAGATATTTCTAATAGCGAGTATCACACCTGGCATAAAACCACTGCGGTCAAGCGAGTCGTGTCGAATCGTGAAAGTCTCCCCTGGATCGCCGAATATGACTTCTTGATGAGCCACTAATCCACGAAGGCGTACCGAATGGATAGGCACTCCATCGACGTCTGCACCACGCGCACCAGCGAGGCCACTAGATGTGGCGTCAGGTTGCGGACCAAGTCCAGCGACTTTACGCGCCGCTGCAATTCGCTTAGCGGTATGTGTTGCCGTTCCACTTGGTGCATCTGCTTTGTTCGGGTGATGCAACTCGACGATCTCTACGGATTCAAAGAAGCGAGCCGCACTTTCGGCAAAGCGCATCATAAGCACTGCACCCAGACCAAAATTGGGGGCCACGATGACGCCACTCTTCGACGATGCAAGCATTGTGCGCAAATCGGAGAGGCGGGCGTCATCAAAACCAGTGGTGCCAATTACTCCGTGAATGTCGTGGGCTATAAGAAATTTAAGATTTTCCATCACCGCATCAGGGTGGGTGAAATCAACCACTACCTCAACTTGAGTAGCAGTGATTGCATCGAGTGAATCTCCCAGATCGAGAGCAGCCACCACTTCCATGCCCTCGGCATCTGTGACCGCACGTACTACCTCTGAGCCCATGCGCCCCTTGGCGCCGAGAACTCCGACTCGAATCATGTGGTGAATTATGCCATTACCCGTGCGAACTTGCTTTGGGCGCGACCAGGGAAGGGACCAATAACTGCGAGTGAGAGTTGCTTGCCAAGGAAATCACGCGCGGCTTGATGTACTTGATCTGGGGTCACCGCTTCGATTTCGGCAAGCAATTCATCGACGCTCTTTTGATCGCCGTACATCAATTCGGATTTTCCAATGCGTGACATGCGAGATCCGGTATCTTCCAGCCCCAACACCAATCCCCCGCGTGCCGCTCCCTTGGCCCTGGCAACCTCGTCTTCGGTCAGTCCATTTTCCACCACATCATTAATCACTTCGCGCGCAATTGAAATGACATCGTATGCGCGGGCAGGTTGCGTACCTGCATAAATACTGAAAATTCCCGAGCCAGCAAATTGTTGTCCGAATGCGTACACCGAATATGCCAGACCACGCTTCTCGCGAATCTCTTGGAAGAGACGTGATGACATGCCGCCGCCGAGAGCAATGCTTAACATTGCGAGTGCAAAGCGTCGATCATCGCTACGCGAGACACCTTCGACACCCAACATGATATGCGCTTGTTCTCCGGGGCGATTGACCACGTCAATGGCTCCCACACCTACCGGCTTAATACGCTTAGCGGTGCGAATATCGGCAGGCAGAGCTACATCATCGCTAAAACCATCGCGTGCAAAAGCTTTACTCACCATCTTTACAACTTTGTCATGCTTAATGTTGCCAGCGACCGCAACGACTAGATTCTCCGGACGATACTTGCGCTTGTAATAGCGATAGACCGCTTCACGACTCATCGATTTAATGGAGTCCGTGGTTCCCAAGATTGGTTTACCAATCGAGCTGTCGCCGAAGAGGGTTTCAGAAAATACATCATGAATCAGATCCCCAGGATCGTCATCTCGCATCGCGATTTCCTCGAGGACAACTCCACGCTCAGAATCGACGTCTGCATTTGCTACCAAAGAAAAGGTGATCATGTCGGAGATAACTTCAACAGCTAGCGGCAAATCTTGATCAAGAGTGCGAGCGTAGAAGCAAGTATTTTCTTTTCCGGTGAATGCGTTAGTTTCCCCACCAACGGCTTCAATACTTGAAGATATTTCGAGGGCGGAGCGAGTTGCCGTTCCCTTAAAAAGCAAATGCTCAAGGAAGTGTGAGGCCCCTGCCACAGAGGAACTCTCATCGCGGGAACCCACGTTAGCCCAGACGCCGTAAGAGGCTGAGCGCACAGTGTGGACTTCTTCGGTGACAATCCGAAGACCAGACGGAAGAACGGTGCGGCGAATAGTCATCGCACGCACCGTCCTTTCGTTATGTACCGCAATTACTGAGCTGCCGCTTCGCCTTCGAGAACTGGAACGAGCGAGAGCTTGCCCTTGGGATCAATCTCAGCAATTTCGACTTGAATCTTGTCGCCGACATTCATGACATCCTCTACGTTCTCGATGCGCTTTCCGCCATGCATCTTCTTGATCTGCGAAATATGAAGCAGACCATCCTTGCCTGGCAAGAGCGAAACGAAAGCGCCAAAAGTAGCAAGCTTCACAACGGTACCGAGGTAGCGTTCGCCAACTTCAGGCATCGTGGGGTTTGCGATGGCATTGATCTGCGCACGAGCAGCCTCTGCAGCGCTTCCAACAGTGGCACCAATGTAGATTGTGCCATCGTCTTCGATCGAAATTTCGGCGCCAGTCTCATCTTGGATTTGGTTAATGATCTTGCCCTTAGGGCCAATCACTGCACCAATTTGATCGACTGGAATCTTGATGGAAATGATGCGAGGAGCAAAGAGGCTCATCTCATCGGGAGCGTCGAT
>JBAXIG010000033.1:0-17253 GCA_037138535.1 Actinomycetes bacterium | reverse complement strand
ATTGCCGCACTCTCTTCTTCTTTCACCACGGCAGAACTCTTTGTGGGCGCATAAATACTTGCGCGTGGCATCACGACTGATTCGTTATTAAACCAAGCCGGCAAAATATACAGCGCACGTGCCGAATAATCTGGGTTTGTTACGGAAACCGTTGTAAGACGGAGTTCCCCATCGCTTGGATAAGTTTCATGACCAGAAATCTGAATATAAGGAGTGCTGACTTTCTTCACTTTGTATGATGAGAGCACATTCGTCGTGGCCCGGGAGAAAAGACCACATAAGGGAGTGGAATCAAGAGCGCAGCTACTACCCAGAGTGCCGCAACACTTTTTACCAAACCGTGCCAAGTGATATTTCCAAACCTATTTCTCATCTGTGCCGAAAGCCTTCTTGAAGCGCTCATGGTCAGACATGGTGGTGTAAGGGCTAGCTGGTCCCCGTGATCGGCCCTTCCAGATGACGTAAATGGTTGCCGCCACAGTTGCTACCAACGGGATAAGTAACCAGACGAGTGCGGACATAAGGAAAAGAGTAGTTGAGATTCCTAGGGCGTACCGACCCAATGTGTACTTCCATCGAGGTAAAACTCTTCTTTCCAAATGGGAACTTCATTCTTGAGCGTATCTATGAGTAGTTGGCAGGCCGAAAAGGCATCGTCACGATGGACGGTAGCCACCCCACAAATCACCGCAATCTCTCCGACCGCCAGCTCCCCTATGCGATGAGCAGCCATAACTTGAAGTGGTGTGAACTCTGCGTTGACTTCGGCTACCACTTGGGCCAATCGGTCCAAGGCGGAGGGATGGGCGGTGTAAGTGAGCCCGCGAACTGCCTTACCTTCATTCTCTTGTCGTACGCGACCCACAAAGAGCGCAACGCCTCCGGAGCGCGAATCTGCGAGCGCCTCATAGGCTTTATCGAGATTCAGCGGATTTTCCGAGATCTCTATGGTGGGTACGGGAAGAGAATTCATGTCTTCAAGGTTACGGTTAATAGCGGCGGTTAGGTAACCCATCTACATACATACGGCCAGCAGGAGCAAAGGAGCGCCAGATGAGCGGTTTTGGATTTACTGGAGACGGCTTCGGTAATGAAGAAGGTAAGGGCATGCCCGACCTAGGCGCCCTCTTTACCCAACTCGGCAAGATGTTCAGCGGCGAGCCAGGCGCGCTTCCCGAATCCACCATTCGCGACATCGCCCGCAGTCAATTGGGCAACGATCGATATATCGGCCATATAGATCTCGCTGAAGTAACCGAGGCGCTCAATCTTGCAGATCTGTGGATCAACGACACCACTGCATTTCCTAGCGCGCTGCGCATCCCTCAAGCTTGGTCAAAAGCTGACTGGGTGGAATCGACTATGTCTGGCTGGATGAATCTGGTCGCACCTATGTCAAAGAGTCTCACCGACGGACTTACCAAGAGCTTGACCGAAAGCCAGGTCGAAGGGATAGATCTCTCCGCAATGACTCAAGGACCACTCGCAGGAGTATTTCAACAGATGACCGGAATGCTCCTTGCCCAGCAAGTGGGCGGCACTGTGGCTGCGGTCGCAAAACTCACTACGGGAAGTGCAGATACTTCACTTCCTTTGGCCGCAGATGGTGTAGCCGCGCTTATCCCCACAAACGTGAACGAGTGGGGTGAAGGCCTTGGGATTGACATGCGCGATGTCCGTCTCTTTCTGGCACTTCGTGAAATCGCTGGCACTCGCCTCCTTGCTGAAGTGCCTTGGCTCAGGGGCCGCCTCACAGATGCGGTGACTGCATACGGCAGCGGTATCCAAATAGATGTGCAAGCAATTTCAGATCAAGCTATGGATGTCATGAATGCACTTCAAGAGGGTGCTGATCCTCGTTCACTTTTCACCCCAGCAACCACTCCCGCACAAGAACGTGCGTTAGCTCAACTGGAGACACTGCTCGCGCTCTTTGAAGGTTGGGTTAATCACGTCGTGCATCTTGCTATTGCAGAACGTCTCCCCAGCCACGTAGCCCTCGAAGAGAGTTCGCGTCGCAAGCGCGTGTCTCACAATCCCACAACTACGGTTTTCCAAAGTTTGGTCGGGCTAGAAGTCTCTCCTCGACTTTCGCGTGAAGCCACGCACTTCTGGAATGTGGCACTCGATCTCAAAGGTCTCGAGGGAAGAGATGAACTCTGGAGCCATCCCGACCTCCTCCCCGCAGCCATTGAGATACAAGATCCCGCAGCTTTCCTCTCCTCCACTAGCGCCCCCGATGATCTCTCAGGACTCGATCCCGCATGAGCCTACGCACCAACGCGCTGAAGACCCTTTCAACATTTAATGATGGCGAATTGGGCCAACTTGACCTGCGTCAACGCTACTTACGACATATCGAAGTAAACGACGATGCCTTTGAAAAGAAGTGCATAGCTGCCCACATCACCGTAAGTGCCTTAGTGCTGGATCACGCGCGGAAAAAAGTTTTATTGACGCTACATCCGAAGGTGGGGCGGTGGCTCCAACTCGGTGGCCACTGTGAAGTCAGCGATGCCTCCCTAGAGGATGCCGCACTTCGTGAAGCGCGCGAAGAATCTGGACTCACGCACTTTGATTTCTTGATAGATGGGCCAGTGCAACTCGATGCGCACACCATCAATTGTCGTGGCGATGGACTTGTTACTCACCTTGATGTGCAATTTGTTCTCGTAGCACAAGGAGATGAGGAAATTGCGATCAGCGATGAATCACTCGACTTGAAGTGGTTTAACTCAAACGAGCTTCCACATGATTGTGATTTTGCGCTGGTTCGTCTGTTAGATAAAGCGCAACAAATTCTCGCCAATTGAATCCAAATAAAAGCCAAGCCCCCGGGGCGCACGTTCTAATCTCTGCCTTCCCCTTGCAGACATCAGACCGGTTATCCGGAGGCTTGGTGTGCAAACGCTACGAAAAGAAAAGTGCTTGGTCAACACATGAAGATTCGGCTTACTCAACGCTCGCCGCTCAGGCGCACTCCGCCCTGTTGATTACCTGGGGATAGCAACGAACTTGCATCAAGAGCGAGTAGTCGGTGATTTCGCACTCTGCGCACTTTTCACGCTGCGAACTGGGTAAATGCTCGATTTTTTACTCTTTATTCGTCCTGGGGACTTTCCCACACCGGTGGATATCGTGGCTGGCGCATTGTGTATAAACCCTCCATCAGTCGCGTACGAAATCTCTTGATCTCTCAAGGCGAAGTTCAGAGTTGACAGCTTTTGAAAAAGAGTTCGATACGGTAAGCACATGCCATTATTTCGTTCACAAATGAACGCGAATAATGACGACTCATTCCAACCCATTCCGGGTCTTGGCAGCGGTGTGGAAGTGCGCCGAAGCACTCGCCGCAAACGCACTATTTCGGCACATCGTGAAGGCGAAAATGTAGTGATCTCCATTCCGGCCAACCTGAGCAAACGCGAAGAAGCTGATGCCGTGCGCGAGATGGTTGAGCGCATGAATAAGCATGATTTGAAGAAGAAAATTTCAGATGAAGATTTGGAAGTGCGCTCACTCGCTCTCGGTGCAAAGTACTTCGAAGGTTTAGCTCTTCCACGTAGCGTTCGGTGGGTAAGCAATATGAGAGAGCGTTGGGGATCCTGTACACCCGAAGATGGTTCAATTCGCATCTCAGATCGTGTACGACTCATGCCTGAGTATGTCCTCGACTACGTACTCGTCCACGAATTAGCCCATCTCATTGAAACCGGGCATAACCCCGCCTTCTATGAATTGGAGAATCGCTACCCTGAGCGCCTCCGAGCCGAGGCCTATCTGGAGGGGTGGCAGGCAGGTCACGGGGATGGAGAAAGTAGCTAAAGCGGACATTTGCCGCTGATTTCTCCACGAATCGCCGCCAGGCTGCCTCACGCTCAGCCGAGCGCCAGGTATGGTGAACTCAAGATCGATCGGGAGGAAACTTATGACAGAGACTTACAAGGGCGATGCATACTGCGTCAAGTGCAAGGAGAAGCGTGACTTCGAAGGTCACGTGGTTGTCTCCGAGTCAGGTCGCAGGATGGCCAAGGGCAAGTGCAGCGTATGCGGCACCACGCTCAATCGCATTCTCGGCAAGGCATAACGAACACACTTCCAAAAGAGGCGCCGACAGAGTCGGCGCCTCTTTTGCTTTTCGTTTACTTCTGCGTCACGCATATCTGACCCGGGGCTATCCAGCACTGCCAGCAAGATCCTCCTTGTGGGAAGCCGCGCTCCTTCACGCTGCTTAATCTGCATACTCGCCGCTATGGCCCATCCTCGCTTTGCTCCCGGAACTTTCTATGCGCCCCTTCGCGACGGACAATACGTCGGAGATGGCGTGCACGGCACTCTCATCACTGGAGAGGCCGCGGCCGCCATTCCACTCATTAACGGGCGTCGAGATGAGGGCGAGATCGCGCTCTCTCTCGATCTGCCCATTCCAACTGTCACTGCCCTACTCACTCGTCTCAATGATCTCGGATATCTCGCACACCTAAAACCAGAGGCAGGAGTAGTCGCAATCTATGGATCAGACCGCAGCGCTCAACTCCTGGCACTCAATTTATATCTGTGCGGCGTTAAAGATTTAGTGTTGATGGATCGCAGACCCGTCACATTGGCCGACTCGGGAGGAGCCTTGCTCACTCCCGCGGAAGTGGGTAAACCGTTCTCGACTGCGGTAACAGAAAAGATTCAAGAGATCGTCTTTCTCTCTCGCTCGACTCCACACACTGCACCCAGCGCGCAAGACGCTGAACTTTTCGTCTCGACACAAGCATTTCCCCCAGAAGTAGAGGCGGAGGCAATGCGCACGGGTCGCCCGCACTTGGTGAGCGCCACCTTGGGAAGAGCAATCACTTTAGGACCTCTGGTCCTTCCGGGGCGTACCGGATGTTTACGCTGCCAACGCTTACGGATACGTGATAACGACGCACATGCAGATGCCATAGAAAGAGGTCTCTATCTCGCACAAATGAGCGAACTGGCACCGCTGCCGTTAGCACAATTGGCCGCTAGCCTTCATGCCTTAGCCATTCAAGAATTCTTGAGGGCAGGCAGTACGCCCCACCCCCTGGCCAACACGGTACTCACCATCGCGTCAAATCTTGACGTCTCGAGTCGCTCTTTCACACCACACCCCCGATGTGGCTGTACCTGGAGCCAACACACTGGGAATTAACACACTGAGAACTGACACACCTGCGGGCTATAAGTCGCGCCTTTACTTGCTTCGCGAAAGAATGCGGTAATGAGCGAAATCCCAAAGAGTACTTTTGCCCGCGGGGCCAAACTCGCATCTCTTCCGATGGGGATCGCTGGACGCACTGCATTAGGAATTGGAAAACGGGTCTTCGGACAATCCGCCGATCTTGTGCTGGCGCAAATCCAAGTGAAAACAGCAGAACAAGTTTTCAAAGTGCTCGGGGAACTCAAAGGCGGCGCCATGAAATTTGGCCAAGCATTGAGCGTCTTTGAAGCTGCTCTTCCCGAAGAACTTGCCGCTCCTTACCGCGCCACCCTCACTAAATTACAAGAAGCCGCTCCGCCGCTGCCAGCAAAGGCGGTTCATCAAGTGATGAAGGAACAGATGGGAGTGAAGTGGCGCTCCAAGTTTCTCTCTTTCGATGATAAGCCAGCTGCGTCAGCTTCAATTGGCCAAGTTCATAAAGCTATTTGGAAAGATGGACGCGAAGTTGCCGTGAAGGTGCAATATCCAGGTGCTGCCGAAGCGCTCGTTTCTGATCTCAACCAGATTCAACGTTTTGCCAAAGTATTTGCGCTCTTCATGCCAGGTCTTGAAATGAAGCCTTTACTCGACGAGTTACGTCTTCGCATTGTCGAAGAAGTCGACTACGAATACGAAGCTGAAGCACAACGCCACTACGCCAAGATTTTTGCTGGGGATCCAGACATTGCTATCCCGGACGTGCTCTTTGCGTCGCCACAAACCCTGGTCTCCACCTGGATGGATGGCACACCGCTCTCTAAAATTATTTCCAAAGGAACGCGAGCCCAACGAAATCGCGCTGGCATGATGATTGCCCGATTCCACTTCTCTTCGCCTGAGCGCGCCGGATTACTCCACGCCGATCCACATCCTGGAAACTTTCGCTTACTCGACGATGGTCGACTTGGTGTGCTGGATTTCGGCGCCGTCAATCGACTTCCCGGTGGCTTCCCCGAACCGATGAAGCGCTTGCTTCGCCACGCGTTAGATGGGGATGCCCAACTCCTCTACGAAGGTCTCAAGGAAGATGGCTTTGTGCGGCCAGGTATCGAAGTAGATCCCGACGCACTGTTAGATCTCTTGCTACCGCTCGTTGAGCCGCTTCGAGTGGAGAAGTTCCGCTATTCACGAGCCTGGCTCCGTGATCAATCGATTCGGGTCGGGGATCCACGAAACCCCACTGCCAAAATTGGCCTCCAGCTCAACTTGCCCGCCGAATTCCTGCTCATTCACCGAGTGACGCTCGGCACCACCGGCATCCTCTGCCAGCTCGAGGCTGAAGGGCCCTTTCTCGCGGAAGCTGCCCCGTGGCTCCCCGTGGCCGCCCGTGACAGAGATTAATTCATTTGCCCCGAAGGCTCTCCGCCCTCTACCCTGGAGTTCAGAAGGAGGATCCATGGCTTTTACGTACCACTACGTCACCGTCTCGCATACAGCGAAGACGGCATTTTGGTATGCCATGATTCCGCCTACTGAGTAAGTTCCACCAACAACTCGGGCCGCGGATCTAAAAGATCCGGGGCCCTTTTTTTATGTGCTCCTACCGGAGCGGAGAGGCGGTCGTGATGAGCGTTATTTTGAACCCTTTGTTGGTTCCTGGCTGGGCTGACGAAACGATGGAGGCACCAGTCTTTACCTATGACTTTTCACTGCCCTGCCACACTACCGATCCGGATATCTACTTCTCCGATCATCAATCAGAGTTGGAAATGGCCAAAGCGATCTGCGGACCTTGTCCCCTCAAAGCGGAGTGTCTCTCCGGCGCCATCTCGCGCTCAGAGCCGTGTGGCGTTTGGGGCGGGGAGATTTTTGATCGAGGCGTCATAGTGGCGAGCAAGCGAATGCCGGGACGACCTCGTTTGAATCCGGCAGCTGCCTAACTGACACCGTTGAGCGCGACGATGGCGAGCACTTCAACGCCATAATCCTCGAGTTTGCGTGCTCCGATTCCAGAGATAGTTAAAAGTTCTTGATTATTTTTGGGTCGGAGTGCGGCAATCGCTTCTAACGTGGCATCTGTAAAGATGACGAACGCAGGTACGTCAGCAATCTTTGCCCGGTCATAACGCCACGCCCGCAGAGCTTCGAATAATTCTTCATTTACATCGAGTGGACATTCGCTACATCTGGCTCGTTTACGTTCCACACCATTCTTGAGTGGTTTGCCGCATGACTTGCAGAGTGCCAGCGAGGCGCTTGAGGCGCTCTTTATCTCCCCACCGATGCCTATTTCTCGAAGAAAGCGTGAGCTTTGACGGGAGCGGTTACCCCACGAGATCGTGAGACTCTCTTTCGCGCGAGTAATTCCCACATAGAAGAGTCGACGCTCTTCTTCGATCTGCGCAGGCTCCTTGGCTAAGGAGATCGGAATTAATCCTTCATTGGCACCCACGAGGAACACATGAGCCCACTCCATCCCTTTCACCGAGTGCAGGGAGGCCAACGTCACCGCGTTACGAAGCGGTGCGTGGGAATGTTGCGAGCGATCTTCTAATTCTTGAATGAGCGCATCGAAATCATCAAAACTACTACTCATCCGATAGAGCGCATTGAGCATCTCCCACTCATCCCGACCCGCACCTAGTGCGTCGGGTGGAGTTTCGTGGCGCCATCCCAAGACTTCGAGCACTTCACGAACCCGATCAGGAACTTCCCCCTCACCGGCGCTCCGATTTGCTGCTCGCAGTAAACGAAGTGCTTCGCGCACTTTCGGGTGATGAAAGAACCCCTCACCGTTGCGAACTGCGAACGGGGTTCCAGTGCGTGCAAAGGAGCTCTCTAGAGCGGCAGATTGCGCATTAGTTCTGTATAGGACAGCGATCTGATCAAGTGCCACCCCAGAACTAGTGAGCACCTTTATTCGGTCAGCTACGCCACTTGCCTCATCCTCTTCATCTGCAAACTCTTGGTACTGCACCACGCTTCCCTTCGGGCGAACAGCATGTAATTCCAATGCCGACCCGGAGCGCTTATTGATTTGGTTTGCCAAGTGCACTATCTCCGGAGTTGATCGGTAATTAGTGGAGAGTCGGAGTAAGAGCGCCTGCGGAAACTTCTTCGGGAAATCCATGAAGAACTTAGGATCGGCCCCTGCGAAAGAATAAATCGTTTGATTGATATCGCCCACAGCGCAGATATCATCGCCGTCGCCAATCCAAATATCTAGCAACTGCTGCTGGATGGCTGAAATATCTTGATACTCATCCACCACGAAAGATCGATACTGCGCCCGAAGTTCGTTAAGGAGGGCGGGAGCCTCTTCGAGCAGCGCTTTCGCCAAGAGCAATACATCTTCGAAATCCATCGCTCCATCATTAGTTTTGATTTCATCGTAATCTGCATAAAGTTGTTGGATAACATCGGCGCCCAAGTCGCTGCGGACGGTACGGTCCTTCGCGCGCAAGATGTAATCATCATGTGAAACTTGATTGACTTTGGCCCATTCAATTTCAGAAGCCACATCTTGGAGAACAGCAGGCGCATCCCGAAGACCATTGCGCCGAAGCGCAACACTGAGGTGGCGAGCCTTACTTGGTGAGAGGCGGGGTAATTCGGTGCGTGTGTGCTTAGGCCAGAAGTAGGTCAGTTGGCGCAGCGCGGCAGCATGGAAGGTACGAGCCTGCACGCCCTCTACCCCGAGAGTGCGCAGCCGTGACCGCATCTCACCCGCCGCCCGAGCAGTGAAGGTGAGCGCCAGTGTTTGCTCGGGGCGCAGAGTGCCAGCCAACGCACGATAGGCAATGCGGTGTGTGATGGCGCGCGTCTTGCCGCTACCCGCACCCGCATAAACCACCACAGGTCCTTGGGCAAGGGCTACCTCGCGTTGCTGCTCATCGAGAGCAGCCAGGATCTCATCTGGGGTCACTTGCCTATCCTTCCAGAGATGCCCGACAGGCTGACCACCCAGAGACTCCCATATACTTCAGGTATGTCAGCAAACCTCATGATCATGTACTCCACGCCCTGGTGTGGCTACTGCCACCGCTTGAAAGGCGAGCTCAAGCGCGCGGGGATCGAATTCGTAGAAGTGAATATCGAGGAGGACCCGACCTCTGCTGATCTAGTGGAGCAGATCAATGGGGGTAATCAGGTTGTCCCCACCATCCTCTTCCCCGATGGCACCAGCGCCACCAATCCTTCACTTATCGAAGTAAAGAAGCGACTCGGCATCAGCGCTTAGTGCACTAACGCCAGGCTTCCCCACCGGTCAACACTTCGCCATACCATCCCTCAATCATGCGACGGGCAATACTGATTGATGGTGGCAAGACCAAACGCCCCGAATCAATCGCCTCTTTAAACTGCGTGCGCGAAAACCATTCGACTCTTTCTATTTCCACGCCATCAGCTAACGCTTGTGAAGGATCTTTCGCGATGGCTTCAAAGGCGACCATGATGGAAGCTGGAAACGGCCAAGGTTGCGAACCCAAGTAGTTAATTTGCTCTGAAACAATTCCGCACTCTTCACGCACCTCGCGCTCTACTGCACTTTCAAAAGACTCGCCAGGCTCTACAAAACCTGCAAATGTTGAGTAACGTCCTTCCGGCCAGCTCGCTTGTCTTCCTAAGAGAATGCGATCATCGGCATCTTTTACTAACACAATGACTGCAGAATCTGTGCGCGGATAGAGCTCACGCTGGTCCTTTTCACAGAGGCGGGCATTGCCAGCAGAACTCATGACGGTAGGAGAGCCACAACGCGGGCAGTGCGGATGAGACTCGTGCCAATTCATTAAGGCAACCGCATGAGCGGCCAGCAATCTTTCAAATGCCGAGAATTGGCTCACTGCTTCTCGTAGCGAGGTGAATTCGCCCTCTCCAGATTGCGCAAAATATGCCACATCTTCACTATCCAGGCCAAGAAAAATAACAGCGTTGAGATCAGGAGAGGCATCAGTGAAATGAAGGAGTTCACCGTGGGTGCGCACCCCACCTCGAGCAACATCAAAAGTCTTTGATGGATGAGCAGCTAACGCGGCTAGATCGATCCGTAGGTGAGCCGCCCGGTCAAGGCCAGGGTTGACGCTTGTGGCGGCTAAAAGAAGGTCTTCACGGCGCATGTATGCCACCCTAGAGCAGTGCGACCCCCTCTCCATCCCAAACCCATGTTGGCGGAAGCCGCGCGCTCACTTGGCCTCGAAAAGATCATTAATTACGGCGGAGACGGCTGGGATTACGACACCGTTATCGCCCTCGATTCTCATGGGAGAACGTGGATCATGCGCGCAGCCCGGAGAGCTGATGTGATTCCCCTTCTGATGCGCGAAAACGCGATATTGCCCCATCTACAGATTGGATTACTCACTCCCAAACCAGAGAAATTTGGCGCACTGGAAAACGGGTTTCCGTGTGCTGCCTACCAATTCATTCCAGCAAATGAGAGTAGCGCAGAGACCATTTCTGCGGAAGCAACTCACCTCGCAAAGGCTCTTCATAAGCTACATACAACACCGAAAGAGATATGGGCTGATCACGTTCCAAGTTCTCCCTCATGGCTTGATCGCACGCGCGAACAATTGGAAGTAACGGCGGCCCACGTCACGTGGCCCACACACATCCTTACTAAGTGGCGTGAGATTCTCGACCTTGATCAACTATGGGTCTCGCAACCAGTGCTCTGTCATGGAGATCTAGGCCCACCCCATCTCCTCTCACTCGATGGGCACCTTGTCGGCATGATCGATTTCAGCGATATGCAATACGCACCGGCATCTGTCGATTTCGGAGACTTACTTACGGCCTTTGGAAAAGAGGCCATGCTGCGCGTGTTGATCTCATACGTTGAATTGAGCGGCAGCAACCTAGAAACTTTGCTCGCCGCATCTTACGGATATCGTGAATTAGGGCCAATGTTTACTGCCTTCCACGGCATCAATACAGGCCAACCCGATTTTATTGAAGAAGGTTTAGCACGTGCCTTAGAGATCTTTGAACCGCGATGAGAATTGCTTCATGGAATCTCTTACATGGTCTGGGCATTCCAGATGGAAAGTATGACCACGACCGCCTCATTGCGAATGCACAACTCTTTATCGAGATGGACCTAGTTGCACTCCAAGAGGTAGATCAGGGCCAACCTCGAACCCAACTCGATCACCAAGCAGAGATCGTGGGCGAGGCCATGAGCCTTCCGTACCGCGCTTTTTCGCCGGCACTCTTTGGTACGCCCGGAGAGAAGTGGCAATCGGCTTATGACCCCGACCTCCCACAATTCGGAGTGGCCTTACTCAGTAGAAGAGCACCACTGGCAATTCACCACTTCACTATGAAAGGCGCGCCATTCGGCGTACCGCTATTCATCCCCAACTCCGGCTTTATCTACATCAAAGATGAACCGCGAGCTGCTGTTGCCATGGAGTTTGAAAACTTTGTTATCGCAAGCACTCATCTCTCATTCATTCCTGGATACAACGTCGCCCAACTTCATAAGCTGACTCAGTGGCTGAAGCAATTTGGCAAGCCAGCCATGATTGCAGGTGATCTCAACCTGCCGCCCTCCCTGATCCAAAAGAGCACACGGTGGAAATCACTCGCTCAATTGAGGACCTATCCCCGGTGGAAGCCGCGCACGCAACTTGATTACTTACTGGTTGAGGACCCCTCGATGTGGGGCACCCTCACCACGTTACCCACTCCCTCGCTTGCGATCAGCGATCATCTTCCGCTCTTACTCGATTGTGGAATCGAGTAATCAACTCCGCGAGCTCACTCTCGTTCAGTAAATCTGCCGGACGTATCGTGGTGTTACTAGGGACGTAATGGAATGCTCCGCTTACATCGGCCACCGGGATGCCTTCTAATTTGGCAAATGCCAGCCGATAAACCGCCAACTGCACCGCTGCAGAAGCGAGATCTTCGCCGCTCTTGACGCCTCCAGTCTTCCAATCGACCACACTCCAATTATTTCCTTCGCGATATATCGCATCGATCCGCCCGGAGATAGTGATGCCATCGATATCTAAATCAAATGGCACTTCGACATCGTAGATTTCCTTTTCAGACCACTCGCTCGCCATCCATTTGATTTGCATTTCATCCAGTGGCATCTCAGGGAGCTCATCTTCACAATCCACTTCAACATCATCAAGGTCTAAGAGGGCTGGACGTTTTAAATGGGTCTCCACCCATAGATGGAACTCGGTACCCCTTCGCGATTCGAAAGTGGGCGCATTAGGCATAGGACGCCGAAGTGCCCGAGCCATCTTCTCTGGATCAGCGGCCATCGTAACGAGCGCCGAGACGGAGTATTGCTGAGGAAGATGAATGATTTCTTCAGCGCTTCGGTGAGCAGCTAACGCAAACTTAATAGAGGGAAGCAGCTCCGGCAGTGCACTTCCAATTTCCTCAAGAGTACGTCGTTTGCCGAGGTTGAAAGCTTCCATCACATCGGGAGTGAGCACCCTCGGCTCCCTTGGCCAACCCGCAGCCGCATCATCGCCAGAGATGAAGGGACCTTCTGGATCTAGATGGGCATTCTCCGCGAAACTCGCTGCCAGATGTAGCAGCGGTGAAGGCTCCTTCGCTTTCTGAAGCGCCGGATCGATGTACCCGCTTGCAAGCAGTACGTGCTTGGCTCGCGTGAATGCCACGTAACCGAGGCGATACTCCTCCGATTCGACATGCGCCTTGCATTCATCGTTGAAACTTCCAAGTATTGCTTTTGTTTCGTCCCTATTCACACAATTCCGATAATCAGGAGAGATGGGCAGCGCCTGCAGATCGCCACGAAGCGGGAAAGGAATAACATCCATTGTGGTCTGCCAATTAAAGCCGCCACGATCCTTTGAAGGGAAAACGTCGGTGCAGAGCCCCGGTACCGCCACTACATCCCACTCCAAACCTTTCGAACCATGCACTGTCATAATTTGAATTGCTTCAGTACTTATTTCATTCCCACCTAAGGAGAGACCGCGCTCTTTGCGCTCCGCCACCAAGAGGTAAGCGAGAAAGTTACGGATATTTTGCGGACCAGATGACCCCTGCGCTGTGGAATTGAAGGCCATCGCTTCTTCGATGAGACGCATAACATTGCGCAAACGATTACTTGAGGGCGAATGGAGTGAGAGTTCGATACCCAAGTTGAGAGTTTGAAATATCGTAAGAATCATTTCAGGGAGCGCGAGATGAGTCTCGCGTCGTAATGATCGTAACTCCTGATTAAATTCTGTAAGGCGCTCACGTGATCGCTCAGAAAGTCCCACCACATCTTCTAATTCGTCGAGAGTGTCGAGCAGGTTGATGTCGTACTCGCTCTGACTCCTTTGCTTTCGTGAGAGATAGCGACCAAGAGTTACCAGGTCGCGCGGCACAAAATTCCAACGAGGACTCGTCAATAGCCGCATAAGGGAATCCCCTGCCTCGATATTGACCAACACATCGAGAGTGGCGCGAATGTCTGCCACTTCAGGTTCTGAAAGCAGACCGCCGATACCACTGACCAATACCGGAAGCCCACGTCGGCGAAGTGCCTTCTCGTGAAATTCGATTTGTGAACGTTGGCGCACCAAAATCGCTACCGTGGGACGATTACTTTTACTCCATTGGAGGGCTAACTCATCGGCAACACTCTCCGCCTCACTCTCTGGATCAGTAAAGAAACGTGCAGATATTTCTCCAAGGCCAGACTCGGTGCGCGCCGTCAGCGGTGTGACATCTCGAGCTTTCAAATGTTTCTCGGTGACCAGATTTGCCAGGTCGATAATGAGTCGATCACTACGCCAACTCGTGCGCATCTGATATTTGGCAGCGGGCGTGCCATCAGCAAGCGCAAAGTCCTGAGGAAATCCTTCGATTGTGTGTGCGGCCGCTCCTCTCCACGCATAAATTGACTGGTGAGGATCTCCAACAGCCATCACAGCATGGTCGTCATGGGCGAAGAGCGCCTTCAGCATGGTCAATTGCGCTGGACTCGTATCTTGATACTCGTCGAGCAGCACTACTTTGAATTTTTTCCGCTCGCTCTCACCAATTTCAGGAATAGCGACTGCGAGTTTGGCAGCTAGACCCATAATGTCGTTAAAGGAGTAGAGATGACGCTGCGCCTTCTCCTGCTCAAGTGCTTCGACGAGTGGCAGGAGCGTTAACCGACCTTGTTGAGCACTTGCAATTTTGTTAACTGTGTCAGCCCCATACTTGAATTTGCCCTCTGGCAGGGAGAGCAAAGTGGTAGCCAGGTTTTCCGAGAGCGCCCTTACCTCGTTGGCACTACTTTGATGCTCCAACATCTCGCTGCCGAGATCTAAAACTCTTTCGATCACGGTCTCTGGTGCAAGCGAGAGGGCAGACATATCACCGTCATAATTCATGATTAAGCGATGGGCAAGCTGCCAAATGCGTGAATCTCCTACGACATCACCCGAGGAGTCAATCCCCATTCGCAGCCCATACTCCCCCACGAGTCGTCCCGCATAGGAGTGATAAGTACTTGTAGTGACTTCGCTGGGGTCACCAGTGAACGCAAGCCCGTTTAACTCCGTTGATTTTGCGCTGAGTGTGAGTAATCGCTTTTCAATACGCTCCCCGAGTTCTGCAGCTGCCTTCTTAGAGAAAGTGAGACCCAATATGTGAGCTGGTAGTACTTGCCCGGTATGCACTAACCAGAGCACGCGCGCACTCATAGTTTCCGTCTTACCCGAGCCAGCGCCTGCAATGACTACACCTGGCGAGAGCGGCGCTTCGATTACTAATGCTTGTTCATCACTCGGCACTTGAATTCCGAGTGATGCCGCGAATTCTTGAGATGCGTATTTATACTTCATCCGAGATCAACTACTTGGGAGCCCGCTGCCATTCGAGGACAGGAAGACTTTACTGGGCAAATTCTGCACTCTTTAGATTTCTGGGCCTCAAAGAATGCGCCAGACATTTTGAGTGCGATTTCGCCTAGCGCTTGCTTTACCTCATCGATTCCAAGTTCACTCTGCACTCGCGACGATGCTTTCTCGCCACCGAGATAGACCAGTTCTCCGCCTGCAGGTGGCGCAAGTTCAAGATCTCGTACGCCACCTTCAGCCACTGCAAGCTGGTATGCACTGAGTTGGTGTGTGGCTTGCGCATCTGCCTTTGAGATTGCGGTCTTCGCGCTCTTTAAGTCGACCACGATGGTCTTGCCATTCCCATCGCTCTCGAGCCGATCAATCTTTCCGGTGAGATGAACCCGGCCAATATGCATATCTATCTGAGATTCGACCGAAAGTAAGGTGCGATTATTTGCTGCATGCCAAGAGAGTAAGTTTTCAAACATTCTGCTCGCGCTCTTTTCATACGAGGCACGAACCCAACCTTTACCAAGATCTATCGCCGCCAGCCCGCTATGAAATTCCGCCTTCAAGTCACTCGTGGATATATCTGGCTGAATCAAGCCTTCCGCTACCTGATGAATGAGGATGCCAAGTGCTTGCTCTTTGCTATCACCACGTTGGCCACCATTTTGCGTGAGAAGCCAACGCAGTTGACAGTTTTCGAATGCGTCGATGTTGCTCGGAGAGAGCCGAATCTCTTCATCTTCGACAGCTACTGGGCGATCATCAGAGAGCGGGCGGTATCCATACCAATTCGAAACATCGGCGCCCGCGACCTCTGCATTCGCCAAGAACCCAAGAATCTGCGCAGCGCGTTCTGGCGTGGTCTCTGCAGGGGAAATCATGCCCCCGCTTTCTCCGGTAACTCGATGGCGAAGTGCCGAGATGAAGGACTCAGGAGAGAGTCGATCAGAGACCTTGCTGATGCCGGTTAACTCAGGTGCCATCGCCTGACAGATATCGCGAAAGAAACGCGATGGTCTGGAATCTTCACCAGTGACTGCTGAAATCATGAGGTACTCCCCGGAACGACCCACAGCAGCATGTAAAAGTCGACGTTCATCGATTAAGAGTGCGCTGCTGGCATTGAGTTTAAGGATTTCTGCGCTACCAGTGGCGTCGCTCCTCCCTTGAAGTTCCACAAACTCTTCGCTTCCAAGGAGTGAACCGCGAGGTGTGAGGTTGGGCCATGCACCTCCATTGAGCGATGGGATAGCGATCACCCGCCACTGCTTGCCACGAGCTCGATGCACACTGGAGATTGCCACCCGCTCGCGCTCAATGCGTCTTGGCCGAATGACATCTGCATCAAATTCTTGGCTTTGCATCTCATGCACAAATTCCATGACGCGCGACCTGGGTTTGCGCTCGGCGTAGCGTGAAGCGTTTTGCACTAACTCAATGAGTGAATCTAAGTTTTCGTGCGCCGCCTCGCCTTTACGGCCGCCGGCGAGCGCCACGTTCTGCCACATGGCCGCGGGTTCGCCCGCACTTGAGAGGAGTTGCCAGACTTTCCAGAGGATCTCATCGGTGCGACCACCCGACTTCGAGAGCACTTTGCGCACGCCTTCGAGGTACTTGGAAATACGCGTTGTGGGCAGATCGTTTCGCTCATCAAGAAGTTCATAAAGTGAAGCTCCGCTTAATCCCGATCGTAAGCGAAGCTCGTTGAGTCGCTTGATATCGAACATATCTGCTTCTCCGTAGATGGAGAGCATGAGTTCTTCGACCTCTGCGTCATGTTGGTGCGCATCGAATTGTGGCTTGAGTGCAGCATCTGCCAGGGAGATCAGCGTGAAGATGGGCCACACTGCATTTCGCTCGGCTAATGAAAGGTCTGGTGCATGTGCGATGGGAATCCCTAAGGCCGAGAAGGCTATTCGGAAGAGTTCAGTATTACTATTTCGCGTCACCACAGCCATATCGCGATAACTCACGCCCTCGATCACATGCAACTCTTGGAACCAGAGCGCAACAGCAGTGGCTTCATCGATTGCAGAGCCATAGTTTTCAATGCGAATTGCGCCGCCAGAACGCAAAGTGGTTGCAGCCGTTGAATACTCGCTTCGCGGTATTTCGCTGCTGATTCGATGAAGAACTTTGGTAATTTCACTGGTAGATCGGTGGTGCAAACTGAGAATTTCAGTGACAAGTTCGCTGCGCCGTTCGGCAGCAAAACTTTCGAGAGCCGAGATCATGCCTTCCGGATCGGCCCCTCGAAACTTGCCTACGGCAGAG
>JBAXIG010000032.1:0-18517 GCA_037138535.1 Actinomycetes bacterium | reverse complement strand
GCCGCCTCGGGGATTTGAACCCCGGACCTACGCATTACGAGTGCGTTGCTCTACCCCTGAGCTAAGGCGGCATAGAGAGGCTTGCCTCTCTGGGTCAAAGTTTACTTGAGATTAATCGAGACGAATAGTGCCGCGTTCGGTACGCAGATGTACTGCAACCAAACCTGATTCACCATCGTTGTCTGCGGGATCAATCCAAATAACTTCAATGTCATCGAGTGGGTGATCATCTGGTTCGCCGAGCCACGCAGAAATAACCGCAGGATCACCAGCGATTTCCAACTTCTCAATTATTGGGTGGCCATTGGCAGCATTTGAAGGATGGTGCGCGGCATCAGTGATCCATTGAACGAAGAAGGGAAGTTGTGGATCCTCCATCGTGGACTTCACACCGAGTTGCTTCCACTCCAAATCAAAACCATCGGGACGACGGCGATGGCCAATTACTGGTTCGCGTCCCACGCGTTCCTGCACTGTCGAAATATCATCAACGGCAACGACCCATGTAAGCCATCCGCCACCTTCGCGAGCGCGCTGCGATACTGCTTGGCCAAATGCCGCACTATCTGCAGCCGGGTGATCGAGTGGGCAAACCACTTCGAGATAAGTACCGCCGTGAAGCGGAAGGATGAAGTTGCGCGTTCCGAAACGAGGATGAATTCCTCCGTCTTGGAAAGCTGCACCCAGGCTGGAACCGATTCGCTGAACGACATCGACCAGGTGGTCGTGGTCAGCTACATATGAGACATGGTCTAAACGCACACCCAAATCCTGCCCTATCCGAGGGGGTGCTAGTTACCACTTGTCCGCTAGGAACAGACAAGGCCGGTTTTGGGGAGGGTTCCGGAGAGGAAATAGGCGTCGACGGCGGCATCTATACAGGTACTTCCCCGGGTGTAGGCGGTGTGTCCGTCCCCGTCGAAGACGAGCAGATGCCCGGTTTTGAGCTGAGTAGCCAGCCCTCTGGCCCATTGGATCGGGGTGGCCGGGTCTCGGGTGGTCCCGACGACCAGGATCGGGCTAGAGCCGACCGCGGTCAGCGGGGTGGGAATCGGCTTGGAAGGCACCGGCCAGTAATTGCAAGGGAAGGAACTCCAAGCCAGGTACCCGCCAAAAGTCGGTGATGCTTTGGCAAGGGTGACCGCTTCTGCGCGCACGGATTCAATCGTGACGCGTTGATTTTTATCCATGCAATTGACTGCGTAACCAATTTCGTTGGAGTTGATGAGGTACTTGCCGTCCGGTCCACGATCCACGTAGTAATCAGCAAGAGCAAGTAAATCTGTCCCGTCGCCTTGTACGGCAGTGGTGAGTGCGTAGGTGAGTGAAGTCCATCCCCCGTCGCTGTCGTAGAGCGAACTAAGAATTCCTAGGATGACTTCTGATTGTGTCACCGGGCGCTTTGATTTGCTTGGAAGCGGTGTGGCATCTGAGTTGGTAATCAATTCATCGATCGTGGCGTGCGCCTCGTTGCGAGTAATCCCAAAAGGGCACTCACCAGTTGATGCGCAATCTGCGGCGTACTTGTCGAGGTATGAATTCAGTGCGGCTTCGAACGCTTTCGCTTGTTGTACATTCATCTCTTGTAGCGAGACAGTGGGATCGACGGCACCATCAAGTACTAATCGACCTACATTCTGCGGAAAGAGGTGTGCGTAACTTGCGCCCAGTAATGTCCCGTATGACTTCCCAAGCATATTGAGTTTCTTATCCCCCAAAACTGCACGCAGCACATCAAGATCTCTGGCCGCATCAGTGGTTCCTATGAACGGAAGCAAGGTGCCAGAGCGCTCTACGCATCTACGTGCTAGTAATTTCGCTTGATCAATGAATTCCCGTTCCTGAGCAGCGGTAGAGGGAGACCCGTCCGCTGCAACGAATTTATCTGTCTCCGGACCATTGAGACACCAGAGCGGAGTTGACGCTCCCACGCCTCGAGGATCAACACCAACGATGTCGTAGCGCTTCAAGACTTCTGACGTCACGATGTATGCCGCACTCCTGGCATATTCCACACCGGATCCGCCAGGGCCTCCGGGATTCACCAAAAGTGACCCCAGTCGAAGCGCCTTATCTTTAGCGGGGTGGCGCACCACTGAGAGCGTGATCGCCTTCGCGCCGGGGTTTGCATAATCCAGCGGAACCCTCACGGTGGTGCATTCAAATCCAGTTTCACACTTCTTCCAGGAGAGTGTTTGAGTCATGTACCCCTGAAGATTAAGAAAGGGCTTCGCTTCTCCAGTGGGTGATGTTGCGGGATTAGTTGTGGCCCGCGTCAAGAAGTAGGCGGAGAAGAGCGCCACCACAACCATAAAGAAGGCAATGGGTAGAATGCGCTGTGGCTTCACTCACCACCTCTTGCGGGTAGCCGCAACGCCAACATCATCGACTCAAGTGCCAGAAGCGGGGCCACGTTGAAGGCAAGGGCCTTACGCGCACCCATAATTGCCTCCACTCGGTGCAAGGCACCCTCGCTAGGAATCTGCGATGCCACATCGGTGACGTTGGCCCGCAAATCCTCGTTGATCAATGGTGCCTCAGCACCTGTCTGGACAAGAAGCACATCGCGATAAAAAGTGGCTAAATCTAGAAGTGCTATATCAAGGAAGGCCCGATTACGGGCAGTGGTTCGCGACTTCTGCGACTTTTCTAATTCCTTTATTGCCTTGGCAGCCCCGGATGGCATTCCTTTGCCAGTGGCGCCATGGCCCCACGCTGTTGAAAGCTCAGCCATCTCCCGCTCATCGCGATCGGCGTTCTCGCGCACCGACTCTTCAGTAGCCGCGCGATGTAATTCGGCCGCGGTGGAGAGCGCCTCCCCCACGGTGCGAATGTGCGCCGGAATGGCGAGTAAGTCGTGTCGGAATTTTCGGGCATCTTCATCGAAAGCTAACCATTTCGCGCGACCTACATGCCCCTGACTGGCGCGAGCAACGTGCGCAGCCATCGTGGGATCGACGCCATCGCGCTCGATAAGCACTGTTGCTACATCTTGATGTGACGGAGTGCGCAAAAGAATGGAACGACACCGGGAACGGATCGTCGGTAACACATCCGACGGGCTTGGCGCGCAGAGGAACCACGTCGTAAAGCTGCCGGGCTCTTCAATAGCTTTCAAAAGTGCGTTTGCAGCTGTTTCAGTAAGTTTGTCGGCATCTTCAATAATGACAACCCGAAAACTTCCGGAGGCAGGTGCCCATGCCGCGCGCACAATCAAATCGCGAATTTGATCTGCCTTGATTGAAAGGCCTTCGCTCTCCATGAGCTCGACATCAGCGTGTGTGCCGGCGTAGACCTCGCGGCAGGTTGCGCATTCACCGCAACCGCGTTCTGAACAGAGCAGCGCAGCGGCAAAGGCTCGTGCAGCGTTCGAGCGACCGGAACCTGGCGGACCAGTGAAGAGCCAGGCATGTGTCATGGCGCCGGATTCGCGCGCCTCTTCGTCTACTCCCCGAGCCCCGCGTACTGCACGTTCGATGATGGCGATCGCTTCTTGTTGACCTACGAGATCGGCAAAAACTGGTGCTGCCATTATTTCGCGGCCCGATTCTCAGGTGCTGCCAGCAGCGCTGCGAATCGATCGCGAATAATGCGCTTCACTTCGGTATGCGATTGGTTTGCTTCTATTACCAAGTATCGCTCTGGCTCCACACGAGCCAATTCTAAGAAGGTACGTCGCACACGTTCATGAAATTCCATAGGTTCACTCTCGAGGCGGTCTTTATCAACACAACGCGACAGTCCGATGCGAGGATCGATATCAAGTACGACGGTGATATCGGGAACTAATCCACTCGTCGCCCAACGCGAAAGGCGAAGTACGTCTTCACTGGGAAGAATGCGCCCACCGCCTTGATAGGCAATAGATGAATCGATGTAACGATCCGAGATAACCACTTCATTGCGATCGAGAGCTGGGCGAATCACGCTCTCCACGTGCTCGGCACGGTCTGCCGCGTAGAGCAGCGCTTCCGCCCGCGGAGCTACCTCCCCGGTGGCCGGATCGAGTAACACCTGACGAATTTTCTTACCCACTTCGGTGCCGCCTGGTTCCCGGCTCAGAGTTACCACGCGTCCCTGGCTTTCGAGCCAGGTTTTTAATTCCTTTGCTTGGGTGGATTTGCCAGAACCTTCGCCACCTTCAAAGGCAATAAATATGCCCTTCTTTGCGTGCAAATTCACTACACCAATATCCCCGCGCAAGGCATCCAAGATGTCACCCCAGAGCGGGACACCTTTTCGATCATCCATTTGTTTGTAAGAGATAATGCCTACGAGTGCGGCCAAAATTCCACCCAATAAGAGTGTGATTTCAGCACCATTATAAATCAGTTGGGTATTGTTGAACTTGAGAGTGTGCTTACCAATCGTAGCTGCAATCACCGGAGCAACGGCAAGTACCAAGACCAAAGTGATCCGAATGAGAGTCTGCACGAAAGCGAATGTTCGCCCGCGAACTTCATCACGGACTTCCAAGCCGAGCATCGTGAAGCCACTGACCCATGCAGTGCCGGCACAGAAACCCAAAAAGATCGTGGTGATAAAAGCAATCACGATATTAGGAATGGCAGCGAGCAACACAAGGCCCACCCCGGAGAGCGTGAGCGCCAATCCGAAAAGGCGGCGGCGCGAGAATCCGGAGAGTAAGCGCGGTCCCCAACCCATTCCGGCAGCTAAACCTAAGAAGACGCCGGCAAAGAGCATTCCGTATGCCGCATCTCCGCCGCCAAGGTCTCCCACGAAGGTACGTGCTAATCCAACGACTGCTCCACCAGCGGCAAAAGCGCCGAGCATGCCGACAATGAGTGCGCGAATCAGCGGAGTCGAACCGACAAACTTCCAGCCCTCGATCAGCGATCGCATCATGTTGGTGTGTTCGCCTTCAGGACCACCCTTGCTCTTA
Source organism: Actinomycetes bacterium (assembly GCA_037138535.1). Lineage (GTDB taxonomy): Bacteria > Actinomycetota > Actinomycetes > Nanopelagicales > Nanopelagicaceae. The sequence continues at coordinate 13,614 of JBAXIG010000032.1, read as the reverse complement.
GGAATTTCTTTAAGTCGATAGATCGTGTAAGCACTGAAGGCAAAACTCAGACCATCTAGATAGAGGGCAAGATCGACCGGGTTTGTGGAGAAGGAGCCCACCTGAATAGAGAGTGCGGAATGGAAGAGCGCCAGCAAGGAGAAGAGTGCAGCAGCGATGGGAGCGGTTCCATACGCAGCTAACATACTTACTTGATTCGCCGCTTCCAGTCGATCGCGTGGGACGATGTTGGGAACGGTTGCCTCTTTAGCGGGACTCCAAAAAAGTGTGATGGCTTCGATGAGAACGGTTGCTGTGTACAGCCACCAATATTCCCTGATTAACGGAATTGATATGAATAATCCGGTGCGCAAAATATCGCAGGTGTACATGAGTCGACGACGATCAAAGCGATCGACAATCACACCGGCAAATGGGCCAATCAGTACCGCAGGTAAGAGGCGCACGATAAAAACGCCAGCGATGGCCACGTTTGCTTTTGCATAATCATCACCGGCAAGTTGCTTGGCGAGGGCAGTACACGCCAGCAGTCCGAGCCAATCGCCGAGGCTCCCAAAGGCCATCGCACGCCAGAGTCGTGCAAAGGCAGGGATGGCCAGCACGCCTCGAAGATCGCCTTGGGCAGGCGGGCTGGGATTAGGAAGGACCTCGGACACGTCGAAAGCCTAGCCCGACCAGGTACGCCTAGCCGAGGCTAGACAGTTACTGGCTTCTTGGCGGCTGCCTTCTTGGCGGCTGGCTTCTTACCTACTGCCTTTTCAGGGGCCTTCTTCGCGGCTGGCTTCTTAGCAGCTGCCTTCTTAGGAGCCTTGTTGGTGGCACGCTGAGGAGAGCGCTTCTTTACGCGTGGACCCTCCTCCAATTCCTTGGCCCGCTTCTCTGCCAGCAGTTCTAGGGCGCGATCGAGGGTAAGGGTTTCAATGGGATCGTTACGACGAAGAGTGGCATTTGTCTCCCCGTCGGTGACATAGGCACCGAAGCGTCCATCCTTGACCACGACCGCGCGAGTCGAGGCAGGATCTTGGCCAAGCTCCTTCAGAGGAGGCTTGGCAACGCCGCGACCACGGAACTTTGGAAGTGCATAAATTGCCACCGCCTCATCAAGTGTCAGCGTGAAGAGTTGGGCCTCTGAATCTATGGTGCGCGAATCGGTGCCACGACGAAGGTAAGGGCCGAAGGGACCGTTTTGCGCGGTGATCTCTACTTGAGTTGTCGGATCGATACCCACCATGCGCGGAAGTGTGAAAAGTGTGAGTGCCTCATCGATAGTGATGGTGTCAAGGCTCATATCTTTAAATAGTGAAGCAGTCTTTGCTTTCACTGCTTTAGCACCTTTAGTCGGAACGTCATCTGGAAGCACTTCGGTGACGTACGGACCGTAGCGACCGTCCTTGGCAAGAATGACCCGACCAGTGGCGGGATCATTACCGAGAATGCGCTCGCCACTTGGACGATTAAAAAGTTCTTGCGCCATGGCGAGTGTCAATTCATCAGGTGCCATATCAAGAGGAATATTTGTGGTGCGACGGGTCTCTCCTTCACCGATTTCTAAATAATTTCCAAATCGACCAACGCGAAGCGAGATACCTTCACCTACTTCGAAAGTATTTACCTCGCGAGCATCGATGGCAGCAAGATCCGCAGTGAGTGCATCAAGGCCTGGGATTCCATCGTGACCAAAATAGAAACCAGTGAGCCAACGAACGCGATCTTCGGTTCCTTCGGCAATCCGGTCGAGATCTTCTTCCATCGATGCGGTGAAATCGTAATCCACTAACTTAGAAAAGTGTTGTTCCAGCAATCCCACCACTGCAAAGGCGAGGAAGGTGGGAACCAGGGAACGCCCACGCTTCGAGACGTATCCACGGTCTTGAATGGTTTGCAAAATAGTGGCAAATGTTGATGGTCGCCCAATGCCAAGCTCTTCCATACGGGCAACTAAAGTCGGTTCGGTGTAACGCGATGGTGGTTGCGTGGTGTGGCCCTCGGCGCCAAATTTTTCAACGGCCACAATGTCGCCTTGAGAGAGCGGCGGCAAGCGACGCGCATCGTCATCATCACTGTCGTCTTTCGCCTCTTCGTAAGCGGCGAGGAAGCCAGGGAAAGTAACGACGGTGCCAGTGGCCCGGAAATCTACTTTGCGGCCATCGGATGCGTCAGCGTCCATATCTACGCGCACTTGAAGCTTGCGAGCATCCGCCATCTGCGAGGCGACCGTGCGCTTCCAGATCAAGTCATAGAGCGAGAGCTCATCGCGTGAGAGTTCGCTAGCCACTTCACCTGGGGTGCGGAAAGCGTCTCCCGCTGGGCGAACTGCTTCGTGAGCCTCTTGTGCGTTCTTCGCTTTGCCAGTGTATTGACGTGGACCTTCTGCTACATGGTCAGCGCCGTAGAGCGCGGCAGCTGATGCACGTGCGGCATTGATCGCTGTGGTGGAAAGTGTGGGTGAATCGGTACGCATGTATGTGATGTAACCGTTTTCATAAAGTCGTTGAGCAACGCGCATCGTGATCTGAGCGCCCCAACCAAGTCGACGTCCGGCATCTTGTTGCAAAGTAGAAGTGGTGAATGGCGCCTTGGGACGTTCAACGCGCGCAGATTCCTCCACGCTACGTACTTTGAGAGAACTTCCCTCAAGAACTTGCACGAGCGTAGCCGCACTCTGCTCATCAAGAAGGAGAGTCTCACTCGTCGCTTTAGCAGAGAGCTTGCCATCATCACCGAAATCTTTTCCACCAGTGAGTCGCTTGCCATCTACTGAAAGCATGCGCGCCGTGAAGCCACCAGCGCATTGAGCATTGATATCCCACCAACCAGAGGCCACAAATTTAATGCGTTCACGTTCGCGCTCTACTACCAGTCTGGTAGCCACGGATTGCACGCGTCCTGCGGAGAGACGTGGCATGACTTTCTTCCAGAGCACAGGAGAGAGTCGATATCCGTAGAGACGGTCAAGGATTCGACGAGTTTCTTGCGCGTCGACTAAGCGTTGATCCAATTCGCGGGTATTGGCAGCTGCCTCTTGAATTGCTTCCTTGGTAATTTCGTGGAAGACCATTCGGCGTACTGGAACTTTTGGTTGTAATACTTCAAGTAAGTGCCACGCAATGGCTTCGCCTTCGCGGTCCTCATCTGTTGCCAAGAGAAGTTCGGTGGCATCTTTCAGGAGCGCCTTGAGCTCGCTAACTTTTTTCTTCTTATCTCCATAAACGACATAGAGAGGTTCGAAACCGTTATCTACGTTGACGCCTTCTTTGGCCCACGCGATTCCCTTGTATGCGGCTGGAATATCAGCGGCGCGTTGTGGGAGATCGCGAATATGACCCACGCTAGCTTCCACCACATATCCATCGCCCAGGAATTGACCAATCTTCTTGGCTTTTGCAGGTGATTCGACGATGACCAGGCGGGTCATTTAGCACTCCTTAAGGAAGGGGTGGAACATAGCGAAGAGCTCCTCAGCGCAGGCCTTACAACCCCCGCTTCTGGATGCTCCTATATATAGAGTGTGGCGGTAGGGGGCGGGTCCCTGTCAAACTGAAGTCATATAAGTCCAGGTCAACACCGTTTTCTAGGCTGGGAGCAAGAGTCCAAAACGAATGAGCTCGCGAATGAGGTCGATCCCGCCCTCGTATCCCGTACTCACCGCGTGCACAAAGTCACTCTCCGAGTAGATCGAGACCACCTCTGGATCAAGCGCTACGGCCCGGCGCAACCCACTCGCTTGCAGCAGAGTGTGGCCTGAAGCGATGACATCGGGATGAGCCACCCAGGAGCGCTCAAGGATCTCATCGTCTTCCAGATCATGCGCCAGATTTGCACCAGCGAAATATTCAAGAAGTGCGGGAGCAAGTGGGTTTTCCAGCAGATCGAGCTGCTGCGGCATCTCTTCGAGGTATCGATGCGGGAAGAATGAGTCACGTTTGTGTAGCGCGATCCACCCAAAACCCACGCCGTCGTAGGGCGCAAGGTATTCCAACCAGTGCTTCTTTATTTCAGTTCGATCGGTGACACCACCATCGTCGAGCCAAAGTTCAACATACTCTTCAGCGGAGAGACGTTCGCGTTGCACTACCCACGCATCGCACCCCGTAGGCGCTATCCATTCAATGAGTCGATCGCGCCAATCATCTTTGATTAACCAATTAGCGAGACAGATAAACCAACCATCATCATTCATGAAATCTGCTGCGTTACTGACGATTTCTCGGCTTACTGAATCGCCGTCCATCCCAGCATCGCGATATTCAAAAAGCGCGGCAGGAGCAATTACGAAAGGCGGATTGCACACAATGAGATCAAATGTTTCGCCGATAACAGGTTCGTAGAGCGAACCCTCGCGTAAATCGATTCTAATTCCGGAAATTTGGGCACTTCTATGCGCCAATTCTAAGGCGCGGGAGTTTGTGTCTGTACCAACGATTTCCTCTACATGCTCAGAGAGAAAGAGGGATTGAATTCCAGAGCCGGTGCCTAGATCGAGTGCGCGCTTGAAGTGCATTCGCGGGGTGAGAGAGGCCAGCGTCAACGAAGCGTTGCTCATGCCAAGTACGTAATCATTCCCGCGCTCTTGAGGCGTTCCTTCATCTGAGAGGAGAAACTTTCCAGGAAGGGGCTCTTCGACTTTGAGGCCATCCATCGCGTAGCGCGAGGTAAATCCAGGGAGAAAAAGAGAGAGCGGGGAGTCGTTAACCGACCCCCCGCTCTCCATGTACGTTTTTGAACTAGCCGATCTGCGTGGATTTGCGCTTGGTGTTGACCAGCGCGGCCACGATGACTGCGAGTGCAACGAGTGAAATAGTGATTCGGAGACCAGTATTTGCACTATCACCAATGCTGAAGGAGACGATTGCTGGTGTCACTAGGAGCGCCACCAAGTTCATCACCTTGATCAATGGGTTGATAGCAGGACCAGCGGTGTCCTTGAAAGGATCGCCAACCGTGTCACCAATGATCGTTGCAGCATGTGCATCAGAACCCTTGCCACCGTGGTGCCCGTCTTCCACCATCTTTTTAGCGTTGTCCCACGCACCACCGGAATTGGCGAGGAAGACTGCCATCAAAGTACCGGTGCCGATAGCGCCAGCAAGGTATGCACCGAGGGCGCCTACGCCGAGGCCGAAGCCGACTGCGATAGGAGCCAAAACGGCGAGGAGACCTGGCGTTGCGAGCTCACGAAGTGAATCCTTCGTGCAGATATCGACCACGCGGCCGTACTCCGGAAGTTCGGTACCCAACATGATGCCTGGGTGTTCTTTGAACTGATTGCGTACCTCTCGCACGACCGCACCGGCAGCGCGGGAGACCGCGTTGACAGCAAGACCGGAGAAGAGGAATACCACTGCGGCACCGATGATGAGACCCACGAGGTTTCGTGGATCTGCCACGTCGAGGATGCCACTGAATTGCAATTGATCTGCAATCGACTTGATGTCGATACCAGAGTCAATAACAGCGTTCTTGATTGCAGCAGTGAATGATCCGAAGAGCGCGGTAGCTGCAAGTACTGCAGTGGCAATCGCAATGCCCTTGGTGATTGCCTTCGTAGTGTTACCGACTGCATCGAGTGAAGTAAGAACCTTGGAACCTTCTCCATGAACATCGCCAGACATTTCTGCGATGCCTTGTGCGTTATCTGAGATCGGGCCAAAGGTATCCATGGCGACGATGACGCCGACCGTGGTGAGCAAACCGCAACCTGCGAGCGCAACTGCAAAGAGCGAAACGATGATGCTTCCGCTACCCAGCAAGAATGCGCCAAAGACGGCGGATGCGATGAGGAGTGCTGAGTAAACAGCAGACTCGAAACCGACTGAGATACCAGCGAGGATTACGGTGGCAGCACCAGTTTGTGAGGAAGCAGCTACGTCGTTGACTGGACGACGCCCAGTCTCGGTGAAGTAACCCGTAAGTACTTGGATAGCGGCAGCAAGGGCGATACCAATGAGTACCGCGATGATGGCAACCATCCGAGGATTAGTGGCTGATTCAACGTGTGGACTTGGCGCAAAGCCTGCGAAGCTATCTGGCAAGTAAGCAATGGTGGCAACGGCAACGAGTACCGCGCTGATGATTGCTGAGATGAAGAATGAGCGGTTGATTGCTTGCATTCCACTCTTATCAGTTGAGCGAAGGCGCGTGATGAAGATACCGATAACTGCGGTAACAACACCGATTGCTGGAACGATGAGTGGGAATACCAAGCCCATCGTGCCGAACGCAGCCTTACCTAGGATGACGGCAGCAACAAGAGTTACCGCGTAAGACTCGAAGAGATCTGCAGCCATACCGGCACAGTCACCGACGTTGTCACCGACGTTGTCAGCGATGGTCGCAGCATTGCGAGGATCATCTTCTGGAATTCCTTGCTCAACCTTACCGACGAGGTCAGCGCCGACGTCAGCAGCTTTGGTGAAAATACCGCCACCCACGCGCATGAACATCGCGAGCATGGCAGCGCCGAAACCAAATCCTTCGAGAACGGCTGGAGCATCGCCCTTGTAGATAAGCACGATTGTTGATGCGCCAAGAAGTCCGAGGCCGACAGTGAGCATGCCCACGACGCCACCAGTACGGAAGGCGATCTTCATGGCTGGTTGTGCGCCGTGATCCTTAGCAGCTGCAGCTACACGTACGTTTGCACGTACTGCCAGCCACATTCCTTGGTAACCCACGAACGCGGAGAAGAGCGCTCCCAAAATAAAGAAGATGGAGCGGCCAATGCGGATATCCGCATGTCCTGGAAGTGCGAAGAGGAGGAAGAAGACAAGGACAACAAAGACTGAGAGCGTCTTAAATTGTCGGGTGAGGTAAGCCGCTGCGCCTTCTTGAATTGCAACGGCGATCTTCTTCATGCTTTCGGTGCCTTCATCTGCAGCGAGCACCTGTAAGCGCAAGCCGTAGGCAACAACCAGGGCTGCGAGCGAAACCGCCATCACGATTACGACGAAGACTAGGTTCATGCCCGTGAGTTGAATAGCGGCCCCCTCGGCAATGAGGTGGGTCTTGGACATACGTCCTCCATAGGGTCGGGATAAGCGCGGTCAGTGACCAGCGCGGGAACTCCCGAATTCTACGGGTCTGGGGACCCTGCGCCGTACAGCGCAGAGCCCCCAGCGAAGTCACTTTCACCATATCAACGGTGGGAATCTCTGGATTCTGTCCAATTTGTCCTGATAGCCACGGCTTTGAGCCGGAAATTGGCTCCGGTGAGGTGCGGCCAAGGAGTGGGGGCGATCAGATGGATCTCATCCATCTTGCCGTCACCGCACCGTACTAAGCGGGCTGAGGGCAGGTTGGTGCGCACTTCGGCAGCCACGGTGGCGAATGCTTGATGGTGGGTCATCGCCTCACTCGCTTCTTGCATCGCCGTACTTGCCTGCGAATAACTCACCGCCCATGAAGTTGCTAGGCCGCCGCCAGCAAGGGAGAGCACCCCCAGTGAGAGAGCGGTGACGATGCGAATGGCTCTCACCGAAAGATCCAGTGATAGAGCTTGGTGACAGCAAAATCGAGATACGAAAGTGCCGTAGGCGAAGTCAGCAGCTTATAGATCACGCTGCCCACCGTGCAGACGGCTGGTGAAGCCAACGCCAGGAAAGCGATGAATGGCAGAAAACCATCCTCACCTTTCGCACGGGCCAGCACTTTCGTTGGAATAAGAGATCTCATCTCTCCTCATTTCTGAATTGATTGACCCCACCCGTCGTGGAGTGGAAGAGATAATCCCGTTGGAAGTGGGAAAGTGAACTGCTGGTGAAATGACTGTGGACAAGTTCGCGACACGTGTAAAAGCTTTCGTTCCGCGCAACACACCGACGTTCTCCGTCTACGATCACTACATGTCACCCGTCGAGAGCGAAACCACTTCACGCCAGGGCGCCTTCTTCGACCTCGATAAAACCATCATTGCTAGATCTTCAGTGCTCGCCTTCGCTACACCTTTCGCGCGTGCTGGTCTTATGTCAAAGAAAACTTTACTGAAAAGTGTTTATTCACAATTGCTCTTCTCGTTATCCAGCGCCGACCAAGATAAGACCGAGAAACTACGTGCGCAGCTCTCAGAGATGGTGGCGGGCTGGCCGATAGATGATGTGAAAGAGATCGTTAACGACACACTTCATAAATTGATTGAGCCAATCATCTTTGAAGAAGCTCTCGATCTTATTGAAGATCATCAGGACGCTGGGCATGAAGTAGTCATCGTTTCTTCTTCCGGCGAAGAAGTAGTGCGACCTATCGCCGCGCTGCTTGGAGTCAAGTCAGTGATCGCAACACGCATGCATTCAGAAGACGGAAAATATACTGGAGAGATTGAGTACTACGCATTCGGCCAGGCTAAGGCAGATGCCATCATACAATTTGCGTCAGAGAACAATATTGACTTGGCAAAATCTTTTGCATATTCGGACTCAATGACAGATGTCCCGATGCTTTCGTGCGTTGGAAAAGCGCATGCCGTCAATCCCGACAAGGAATTGCGCCGAATGGCTATCGAAAAAGGCTGGAAAGTTCTTACCTTTAAGGAACCAATCTCACTTCAAGATCGACTCGAAGCCGTACCAAAAAAATCACTTGTTATTGCTGGGGCTGGAGTGGCAATTATGGGAATACTTGCGGTAGCACAAGGGGTGCGTAAGAAAAAGGTTCGTACCCCTACTTCGTAATGACCTGTACCCCGTTTACTTTGTCTAGCTATCCTGAATGGTATCTGCGATTTCAAATGCAGATTGCGCACCCACTTCGATAGCTTTTGCAATGTAAGTAAGCCAACTCACCAGTGCCTCTTCTGTTCCCTCTTCGTAACGCTTAAGGGCTAGTCGATATGAGGGACTCCCTAGCAGTGCGATACCTCGTTCCAGCGATGCGATGCCATCTGGATCTGCACCACGTTCAATTAAAAGCGCTCGCGCACCCACAAGGGCGACCTCAGTATTTCGACTAGCAAAGAGCGGCATACTCTCCACCTCAGCAATCAAGAGTGCGGCCACGACAACGCTGGACCCTTCGGCGACGAGAATTTCGTTCAATGCAATCAATCGATCTGGTGAGACCTCTGGCCGCGGGGTCCCACGCTCCATAGTGGAATCTTCACTGGTCGCAATCACATGGAGCGCAGCTAGCGCACGTTGCGGCTCTCGAGCAATTCCTACGCCGGCCGCCGCATCAATGAGCGAGAGTGCGGCAGCAGTTGAGCAACCCGTGAAATCGACTAATGCTCGTGCACTTGCTGCCCAGGTCGCCGAGATAAATTCACCTTTATGTCGACGGTGCACCCGGTGTCCGCGCACGAGATCCAATGTCGCCAGTGCCTCTTTTAACACCGACGCGATTCCGGGAAGAGATTCGATGGAGAGAGTAATGGACACCCGGTAAGCCTAGAGCCGACTCTGGTACTCCCCTCACCCGAGCCACTAATCTGACTCCAAGCAGTACCCACCATTTGGAACCTCCAGGGAGCTCACGTGTCTGACGAACAAACCCTCTCCAGCCTCTCTTACGAGTCGCGCTCCTTCGCGCCCCCTGCCGCATTTGCGGCTGCGGCAAACGGAAAAGCCTCGCTCTACGACGAAGCCGAAGCGGACCGACTCGCTTTCTGGGAACGCCAAGCGCACGAACTCGAGTGGGCCAAGCCTTGGCACACCGTCCTTGAGTGGGACTTACCCTTCGCCAAGTGGTTTATTGGCGGAGAAATCAATATCACCGTCAATTGCTTGGATCGACATGTAGATGCGGGCCGCGGTAATCGCGTGGCATTCCACTTTGAAGGTGAACCCGGTGACACTCGCACTATTACTTATGCAGAATTACTCACCGAGGTGAAACAAGCAACAAACGCGCTTATCGAGCTCGGGGTCAAAAAGGGCGATCGCGTCGCCATTTACATGCCGATGATTCCGGAAGCTGCGATTGCCATGCTGGCATGCGCCCGCCTTGGAGCGCTCCACTCTGTGGTCTTTGGCGGCTTCTCGTCAGAAGCACTTCTTGCACGCATTCAAGATGCAGATGCCACATTAGTAATCACCGCCGACGGTGGATTCCGCAAAGGCGTTGCGGCCGCGCTGAAACCAGCTGTCGATGAAGCGCTCGAGGGTCAACACAACGTTAAGAACGTACTTGTCGTGCGCCGTACCGGCCAAGAAGTTGCCTGGGAGAGCGGTCGCGATGTGTGGTGGCACGAGCTCGTCTCTCGCCAAAGTACTGAACACGTAGCAGTTGCACACGATAGTGAGCATCCGCTCTTCATTCTTTACACGTCCGGAACCACCGCAAAACCTAAGGGAATCCTGCACACCACTGGTGGTTACATCACACAAGTGGCGTATACGGCGAAGATGGTCTTCGACCTCAAACCAGAGACCGATGTTTTCTGGTGTACCGCAGATGTTGGCTGGGTCACCGGACACTCATACGTGGTCTACGGACCGCTAACTAATTGCGCTACACAGGTAATGTACGAAGGAACGCCGGATACTCCTAGTAAGCATCGCATGTGGGAGATCATCGAGAAGTACCGCGTTTCCATTCTTTACACCGCGCCTACTCTGATCCGCACATGGATGAAGTGGGGTGACGATATTCCTCAGTCGCACGATCTTTCTTCACTTCGCCTCCTCGGTTCCGTCGGCGAACCCATCAATCCAGAAGCATGGATGTGGTATCGCGAAGTAATCGGCAAGAACAAGTGCCCCATTATCGACACCTGGTGGCAGACAGAAACTGGCGGCATGATGATTTCTCCGCTTCCTGGCGTTACCGCAACGAAGCCGGGTTCTGCGATGGGACCACTTCCTGGAATTAGCGCAAAGGTCGTTGACGACAATGCAGTGCCGGTGGAACGTGGAAACGGTGGCTATCTCATTCTCGATAAGCCTTGGCCGGCGATGCTCCGTGGAATTTGGGGCGAGCCAGAACGATACAAAGAGACCTATTGGTCGCGGTACGAGGGTATTTACTTCGCCGGGGATGGTGCCAAGCTCGATGAAGATGGCGCCATGTGGTTACTTGGCCGAGTCGATGACGTCATGAACATTTCTGGTCACCGCATCTCCACTACCGAAGTTGAGTCTGCTCTCGTTTCGCACGTGATGGTTGCTGAAGCTGCTGTAGTCGGTGCAAACGATGAGATGACTGGACAAGGAATTGTGGCGTTCGTTATTTTGCGTGGCGGTATCGAAGGCGCTAACGGCGAAGAGCTCGTGCAAGAGCTACGGGCCCACGTGGCTAAGGAGATCGGCCCTATCGCACGTCCGCGTCAGATCTTGGTGGTGGCAGAGTTACCTAAGACTCGCAGTGGAAAAATCATGCGCCGCTTGCTTCGTGACGTAGCTGATCACCGTGCGGTCGGAGATGCCACCACACTTGCTGATCCGAACGTGATGGCAATGATTTCTCAGGGTATGAATTCATCTAGCGAAGATTAAGGATGGCTAAACTTTTCGAAACGCCTTCACTTCGGGAACAGCGTTGGGTTACCCGCTTCCTGGCGCGCGAAACTGTCGGTGGTTCACTTCTCCTCATTGCAGTGGTTGCGGCTCTGATATCTGCAAACTCCAATCTGCGCGATGGGTATCACTCGTTTCTCGATTTGCACTTTGGAGTGTCAGCGCTCAACTTAAGTGTGTCGGAGTGGGCCTCTGAAGGTGTGCTAGCGATCTTCTTCTTAGTGGCTGGGCTGGAGTTACGCCGCGAATTTACTTCGGGAAGTTTACACACCCTTCGTACAGCACTTCTTCCTATCTCTGCGGCTGCAATTGGAATGCTGGTCCCTGCGCTGATTTTTGTGGCGCTCGCCGGCCCCCAACACCGATCAGCATGGGCGATTCCCACCGCAACCGACCTGGCATTCTGTTTGACATTACTAGCAGTCGCCGGCCGCGGGATTCCATCACCACTTCGAGCATTCCTACTGACTCTTGCGATTGCAGATGATCTAGGCGCCATCATCATCATCGCGCTCTTCTACTCCGCCAGTATTTCTTGGGTTGCATTGCTTGCTGCAATTGTGGCATTGGCACTCTATGGAACTCTCCAACACACACGAAAGTGTCCCGCTTGGATCGGAGTACCACTTGCGATGATCGCTTGGTATGCGATGTACCGAAGCGGAATCCATGCCACAGTTGCCGGCGTCGCTATTGGGTTATTGACCAACCCACATGCAACAGGTGAGCAACGTAGCAGCGTAGAGAAAGCAGAATCTTTCTTCCAACCGCTCTCTGTGGGATTCGCACTCCCGCTCTTCGCGTTCACTGCTATCGGAATCTCATTCAACTTGGACTCACTCACTTCACTACCAACCGATTCACTTTCGCGAGCAATTGTGATTGCCCGCGTCGTAGGTAAACCAATCGGAATCGTGGGTGGCGCCTGGCTTATCGCGCGATACACCAAAGCTGAACTTAATTCAGAGATTTCTTGGTGGGATATCACCGCAGTTGGAATTCTTGCTGGAATTGGATTCTCCGTCGCGCTCTTAGTGAGCCAGATTTCATTACCCAATTCTTCTTATAACAGTGCAGCTAGCGCGCTTCTCTTCGGTGCGATTCTTAGTTCACTCCTGGCAACTCTCGCACTCATCGTGCGCGGGCGCCACCATCGCTCCCAGAATGACGTTTAAGGACGCTACATCGAACCCGAAAAAATTTGCCGAGCATTGGCAAGCTCAGCAACTGATTTTCTTTCAGCGGAGACCTCGCCATAGATAGTCGTACGCGGGCGAGATGGACGACCCGCTAACTGAGCGATCTCTTCAAGTTCTTTTACGGTTCGCATAGATCCATTAGTACTTCCAGCCATCCGACTAATGGTCTCTTCCATCAGAGTGCCCCCGATGTCGTTGACTCCGCCGTCTAGAAGCGAGAGCACTCCATCGGGTCCGTTGAGCCCAAGTTTCACCCAAGAGCATTGAATATTATTGATCGAGCCTGCTAGCAATAATCTCGCCATGGCGTGGACAACCCTATTCTCACGGATGGTTGGTCCTGGTCGAGCGATGCCAGCGAGATATATCGGTGATGAATAATGAACAAAAGGAAGCGGGACAAATTCCGTGAAGCCGCCAGTTTCGTCTTGAAGATTTCTAATCGTGATCATGTGGTCATACCAGTGAGATTCATTATCCACGTGGCCATACATCATGGTGGCCGATGACTTGATTCCGAGTAGATGTGCTTCACGGACAATTTCGAGCCATGCCTTTGCTGGCAATTTTCCCTTGGTGAGAATCCAACGAATCTCGTCGTCAAGAATTTCGGCAGCCGTACCTGGAATCGTTCCTAGCCCAGCATCCTTGGCCTGCGTGAGCCATTCGCGATAAGAGATACCCATTTTGATAGAACCACTGAAAATTTCCATGGGTGAAAATGCATGGATATGCATTTCTGGTGCTACTTCTTTCACGGCACGAGCCACATCAAAGTAAGTATCACCTGGAAGATCAGGGTGGATACCGGCTTGCATACAGACTTCGTTGGCGCCTAACGCCCAGGCTTCTTCAACTCGCGATTTAATCTCGTCGATAGATAAAAGATACGAATCCGCATCGGTCTTACGTTGCGCAAATGCACAGAATCTGCAGCCGGTATAACAAACATTTGTGAAGTTGATATTTCT
>JBAXIG010000031.1:0-19021 GCA_037138535.1 Actinomycetes bacterium | reverse complement strand
GACCACGAGCGTTTCAAGAAGGCTTTTGGCACAGATGAGAAATAGGTTTGAAAAAATCACTGCGTACGGTCTGGTAAAAAGTGTTGCGGCACTCTGGGTAGTAGCCGCGCTCTTGATTCCACTTCCTTATGTAGTCTTTTCGCCCGGGCCGACAACGGATGTGCTCTCTTCATACAGGGTGAAGAAAGTCAGCACTCCTTACATTCAAATATCTGGTCATGAAACTTTTTCGAGTGATGGGGAACTCCGACTCACAACGGTTTCTGTAACGAACCCAGATTATTCGGCGCGCGCGCTCTACATTTTGCCTGCCTGGTTTAATAGGGAGTCAGTCGTGATGCCGCGAGCAAGTATTTATGCGCCCACAAAGAGTTCGGCCGTCGTGAAAGAAGAAGAGAGCGCGGCAATGACTTCGTCTCAGCAAAACGCCATGCTCGCCGCCCTCAATTATTTGAAATATCCAGTAACTACTCGTGTTCAAGTTGCGGGAGCGATTGCTAAATCTTCAGCGGCAGACATTTTTAAGAAAGGAGATGTCATCCTCGCAGTCAATGGTGTGAAGATTGTTGATATCTCTCAAATCAAGGCACAATTGGTAAACGTGAAGCCGGGGCAAGGTGTAAAAGTTGAGTATTCGCGTGCTGGAGTTTCTCAAAAGGTCAACGTAGTAACAGCAGCGGGAAGTGGTGGGCGCACACTCTTGGGAGTAACCGCGGGAGTAGTGCCGCAACTACCCTTCAAAATAGAAATTGCTGCTGGGGAGATTGGTGGACCAAGCGCTGGACTACTCTTTACGTTGGGAGTGGTCGAGAAACTCACTCCAGGCTCCCTAGCCAAGAAGCGCATCATTTCAGGAACTGGAACGATCACACCGAACGGAAAAGTAGGTGCGATTGGTGGCATTGATGAAAAGATTCGTGGCGCAAAGCGCGCTGGTGCCACTCTCTTTCTTGCACCCCTGGATAATTGTAAGGACATCAATGTGCAGGAATCTGGTCTCACTGTCGTGGGCGTACGAGATGTAGGCGCTGCAGTGATGTATTTAGAAAATGCTGCAGCGGTTGATTCTGGAATTGATAGGCAGTGTGGAAAGTGACTCCACCAATGAGCGCCTTAAAAGAAACAGTTCTAGAAATTGAGCGCGAGTGCGCCAAGGCCGGATGGAGTCGGGGAGTTGTGCTCTATGCGCTGGTTCCGACCGCTGATGTCATCGAGAGCGCTCCAGAGATGGCAGCGGCGCTCGCAGACAAATCACCCACATCCCTGACTGCAATCGAACAAGAAGAAGTGGAATTGACCGGCACCATTGAAGATTTCCTCGGAACGATCTCGTGGTCAGCAGAAGTCTTTGGTGCGGCCCTGGTCTTGGAACGATTAATCGTCAACGAAGAGCCCCCCCAAGATTTTGAGGGGGAGATATCAGAAGCGGCACTCGCTGAGTGGGTGGCAGAGCACGGGCAAGAGGTCCGGATGGTCGTCGGGGTGCTTCGTGATGGCTCCAGGGAGTGCGCCATGAGGATGCGCGCCTACGACGATGAGAACGCCATTATGGCTGGGTCAGAACTCCTCCCAGGGATGGCTGAGGCGCTCGCCCTCACCTTCGCTGAGTAGGCCTTTCCCGGTCGCCCCACTCTCTTTAGACCCACTAATCTGTTCATATGGAAACAATGCCTCGCCCCGATTTTTCTGGCCTTCGCCGCCGCCGCCCCTTCTTGCTCACCATCATCATCTTGGCGGTGATCGTGGTGGCTTTTGTTTCGCTCAGTGGCTTCTACGCCGATTACCTCTGGTTTGTTTCGGTGGATTCCACCGAGGTCTGGAAGACGCAGCTCCTTACTAAAGGCGCGCTCTTTGTGGGCTTTGGATTGTTGACTGCCACCATTGTCTTGGCCAACGTGTTGATCGCCTACAAGCGACGCCCGCTCTACGCGCCGCTTTCGATGGAGATGGAATCACTCGATCGTTATCGCCAACAGATTGAACCTCTTCGTAAGTTGATTTTTATTGGTGGTTCGCTTGCAGTCTTCTTCTTTTCTGGTTCTGCAGGAGCCTCGTTGTGGAAGACCTGGCTTACTTGGCGCAATTCAGTTCCCTTTGGAATAAAGGATGCGCAATTTGGTAAGGATGTTTCATTCTTTGCCTTTGACCTTCCTTGGTATCGCGCGATGCTCAGCTGGGGATTCTCCACTCTCATTTTCGCAATCATCGCGACCGTCGCAGTTCACTATATTTACGGCGGAATTCGGTTGCAGGCGGCGGGGAGTCGGAGCACCGTTACTGCGCGTGTGCAGATCTCAGTTCTCCTTGGACTCTTTGTGTTGTTGAAAGCCGTTGCCTACTGGACGGATCGCTTCGTACTTTCCACAAAAGAGGGCCGTCTCTTCACTGGGCTTTCTTACACCGACATAAATGCCTCGCTTCCGGCAAAATCAATTCTTGCGGGTATCGCAATACTTTGCTCATTACTCTTCTTTGCAAATATCGTGCGCAAATCCTGGACTCTTCCCGTCGCAGGTATGGGGCTCCTGCTCGTGAGCGCATTATTGATTGACGGCGTCTACCCAGCAGTTATTCAACAATTCCAGGTAAAACCTTCCGAGTCATCGAAGGAAGCGCCGTTCATTCAGCGCAACATCAATGCAACTCGTATTGCATACGGTTTGGATAAGGTTGAAGTGCAGGATTACCAAGCGACTACAACCACTTCTGCTGGTCAGCTCAATAATGATGCGCAAACTACTGCCAGTATTCGGTTAATGGACCCGAATCTTCTCTCGCCAACTTTCCGTCAGTTACAACAAATCAAGCCGTACTACTCCTTTGCTGATTCGCTTGACATTGATCGATACAAAGTAGATGGCGTTACTCGTGACATGGTGGTTGCCGTTCGCGAACTCGATCTTGCTGGCAGTCCAAGCAGCAACTGGATCAATGATCACCTTGTCTACACGCACGGTTTCGGCGTAGCCGCTGCTTTCGGCAATGTGCGTGATGCGGACGGCAAGCCACAATTCACTGAAGGAAATATTCCGCCAACTGGCAAGTTGGGCGAGTATCAACCACGCATTTACTTTGGTGAGAACTCGCCGGAGTATTCCATCATCGGCGGTGGCACTGGTCTCAATGAGCTCGATTATCCAGACGATAAGTCTGCTAACGGCCAGAAGAATTACACTTACTCAGGTAAGGGTGGTGTGCCGGTGGGTTCGCTCCTGAACAAAGCAGTTTTCGCGCTGAAGTATGGCGAGCAACGCATTCTGCTTTCAAACCTGATCAACCCCAAGTCCCGCATTCTCTTTGATCGCGACCCAGCCACCCGTGTTGCCAAGGTTGCTCCTTGGCTCACGCTCGATTCAGATCCGTACCCCACCATCGTTGATGGCAAGGTGCTCTGGGTCATTGATGGCTATACAACCTCTTCAGGTTTCCCTTATTCGAAGAAAACTCTCCTCAGCACTGCCACTGCTGATTCCATTACAAATGCTCGTGGCGCCACAGCCGTTGAGAAATCAGTGAATTACATTCGCAATTCGGTGAAGGCAACAGTAGATGCTTTCGATGGAACAGTCTCGCTGTATACATGGGATAACAAGGATCCAGTGCTCAAGGTATGGAGCAAGATTTATCCAGGAATAGTGAAGCCAAAGAGCGCTATTTCTAAGAATCTGATGGAACACCTCCGTTACCCGGAAGATCTCTTCCGCGTGCAACGCGATGTACTAAGTGAGTACCACGTTCAGAGTGCCGCGGCATTCTATGGTGGTCAAGATTTCTGGAAAGTTCCTAAGGATCCTTCCACCTTCGGTGGTAATGCATCTAATCAGCCGCCGTATTACTTGACGTTAAAGATGCCAGGAAGTTCAAAGGCCTCCTTCTCGCTCACCACACCATTTGTTCCGCGAGGAGGTCGGGAAAACCTCTCGGCGTTTGCTGCGGTCGTTGCAGAACCTGGTCCGGACTACGGAAAGATTCGCGTGCTCCAAGTTCCACGAAGCACAAACATTGCCGGACCGTCGCAAGTTTCATCTAACTTCGAAGCACGTCCTGCAGTTTCGCAAGCGCTCACACTCTTACGTCAAGGTGGGTCTGACGTTGTGCTCGGTAACTTGCTGACTTTGCCGGTAGGTGGCGGACTGCTCTACGTGCAACCTGTCTATGTCCGCGCTACATCAAACACTGCCTCGTATCCATTGCTGCAGAAGGTGCTTGTCGCTTTCGGTGATCAAATCGGATTCGACGACAACTTGCAGGGCGCACTCGATCAAGTCTTCGGTGGCAATGCAGGTGCCACGACTGGTGGTGGCACCAGTGCAGGAACCACGAAAGGAAGTGGCTCCACCACAACTGGCTCTGCTACGACATTGACAACCCTTGACCAAGCACTTCTAGATGCGCAACGCGCACTAGCCGACGGCCAAGCCGCACTTGCTAAGGGTGACTTCGCGGCTTATGGGAAGGCACAGGATCGACTCAAAGTTGCCATCTCGCGAGCAGTTTCAGCCTCAGGGAAGTAGCGCACGTCTGGTGGATTTGCCGTTGTATGCGTGAAGCGCATACCATCGCAATACCGACGCGGGGTGGAGCAGCTCGGTAGCTCGCTGGGCTCATAACCCAGAGGTCGCAGGTTCAAATCCTGTCCCCGCTACGAAATGAAGGCCCTCGCGAGAGCGAGGGCCTTCTCTTTGCTTAAACGTCATTAAATGTTGAGTTAAAAGCTGGCGAGAAAATCAGTAACAACCCTCTTGAAGCGCGCTGGTTCTTCGATGTGCGGCAAGTGGGAGGATTCTGGGAAGAGTTCCCAGAGCGCTCCTGGAATGCGATCGTAAACTTGCTTGACCATCATGGGAGTGGCTTCATCGTAGGCTCCGGAAATGAGTAGCGTAGGTACAGAGATGTGATGAAGCGAGTCGGTGATGTCCCACTCCTTAAGTGAGCCGACCACGTGGAACTCACTCGGTCCATTCATAGTGTGATAAACCGTGTGATCGAGTGCTTGCTTGCGGCGGCCTTCAAGGACACAGGGTGGTGCTGGTATCCGACAGAGGTGGCGATCGTAGAAGACGTTTACTGCGGCGGTGTACTCCGCATCATCTGTAGTGCCTGCGGTTTCGTGTGTGAGAAGAATTTCGTTTACTCCAGGTGGCAACTCTTCGCGTAATCGATTTGCTTCGGATAGCCAGAGTTTCATACTGGCGGGTGAATCGGCAACGATGAGAGCCTGTAACCCTGAAGGCTGCGTGATAGCAAATTGCATTCCGAGCATGCCGCCCCAAGATTGCCCGATCACTAGGTATTTTTCTTGGATTCCAAGGTGTGCAAGCAGTAATTCGAGTTCTTCCATGAATAGTTCTGGAGTCCAGAAATCTTTTGGTTTATCTGGCAGGAGAGTCGAGTCACCGCAGCCAATTTGGTCATAGAGCACTACTGCGCGCCCGCTAGGGGCGATGAGATCCGCGATGGGTTCGCAGTAGTTATGACAGGCGCCGGGGCCGCCGTGGAGCACTACCAGTGGCGTTAATCCACTTTGTAGATCTCCTACGACTCGATACCAGGTCTGGCCATGTTCCCATTTCATTTGGCCTATGTGAGAATCCATTGCCGCTCTCCCTTCTATGGCTTAATGATGGTGATGCCGGTGATCGATGCCGTTTCTAGCAGCGGCAATTCTTTGGCAGCGGCCTCAAGTGAAATCGTTCGTTCGATAAGTGACTCTGGATTGAGTCGACTGTCGGAGATCATCCTCAGCATCTTGGGATAATCCATTGCTGACATTCCATGGCTTCCCAGCAGATCTAATTCGTAACTAAGCGCGCGTTGCATAGGAATGCGCGAATTCTGATCGACCGGCAGGAGTAAGCCGATCTGCACATGTCGGCCACGACGACGCAGGCTCATAATTGATTGATTAGCAGTACTTTCGGATCCGAGTGCGTCAATGCCGACATGGGCTCCACCATTTGTGATCTCTTTAATCTTCTCTATGGGATCAATGTTTCGAGAATTAATGGTGAACTCAGCGCCAGCTGCTTTCGCTTTCTCCAGTGCGCCTTCATGGATATCTACCGCAATCACTCTGGCACCGAGAGCCTTGGCGATCATGACGCTTGAAAGTCCCACACCTCCACAACCAAAGACTGCGATCCACTCGCCAGATTGTAATTTGGCACGACCATCAACGCCGCGGAAAGCAGTAGCGAATCGACAACCCAAACTTGCAGCCGTAGCAAAAGAGATCTCACTCGGCAGCAGGATTGCGTTGAAATCGATTCTCGCTATATGAACGAATTCGGCAAATGATCCCCAATTGCTAAAGCCTGGTTGCGTTTGATCTGGGCAGACCTGTGCATTTCCTTCCAGGCAGTACGTGCACGTACCGCACCCTGAAACGAAAGGTACTGTGATGCGATCACCCACTTTGATGCGTGTGACATCGCTCCCCACCTCGGCAACCACTCCAGCCCACTCGTGCCCGGGGACGTGGGGGAGGTGGATGTCGTCGTCGTGGCCCATCCAGCCATGCCAATCGCTGCGACAGAGTCCGGTTGCTTCCACTTTCACAACGGCGCCGTGACTCACTGGTGAAGGTGTGGGCACCTCTCGCACGTTCACTGTGCCCTGGAAGTCTTCAAAGAGGATGGCTCGCATAATCCGTCAGAGTACCGCTAATGCGTGTGAAACTTCTCTGGTGTGGCGAGGAATCTTTCACGGCATCCGTCCATACAGAAGTAGTACATGGTGCCCGCTACCTCTACTTTTGCGGGCGCATCAGCGATACGCACCTGCATTCCGCAGACGTAGTCGGTAGCAAATTCTGTGGTCATTTCTCCTCGATTTCTTGCCCGGTAGAGCCAGATAATTACTGCTAATAAGATGAGTGCGAGAATATTGAGTACCAGAGTGGAAGTGCGCATTCCCATTGCGGCCATTTTGTGTTCGGTGGGAACTAGGTTTAGCAGATGAAAAATTCCCTCAGTAATAAGTCCACTCAGCGACATCACTAGCCAGAAGACCAAGGCGAGGCGTAGGGCGAGTGCGCCACCGTAGATCTTCCGGTAGATCATGACTATCGGGAATGCCAAGAGATCGGCGAAGATAAATGCGATGACACCTCCAAATGAGATGCCGCCGTGCCACAAGGCTGCGGCAAGGGGAATGTTGCCGAGAGAACAGACAAAACTAATGAATGCGAGGACCGGTCCTAGGAGTGCGTTTTCGAAGGCTGACCAGAATCCGTACCCCGGAATAAAGAGTGCTTCCCAGAAGCGCATCGGGATTAACGTCGCTGCTAATCCTGCAACAAGAAATCCAACTATTAACTCGACACGTAGCATGGTGAAATCACCGATGGTGTAGCCGGCCGCCTCGCTCCATTTTTGTCGATTGAGAAAATTTAACTTCGTTGTGCTAGTCGTCATCTCTTCATGACCTGAATCCATAGATTTGCGCGCATTTTCAATGAGTTTTGATGAAATAAAGAGTGGGATAAATATTTGCAGCAAAATAATCATGATTATTCCACCGATGAGCTCTGCGAGAGCAAATTGCCATCCCATCAAAATCCAAAGAACAATACCCATGTCGATGACTAAGTTCGTACTGGCAAACATAAAGACCATAGAGGCAGTGAAGTTTGCCCCCTTGCTGAAAAGGCTTTTGGCTAATGCGCTCGCCGCATACGAACATGATGAACTTACGATTCCAAAAAATGTGGCCTTTACAAGCGTAGCCACTGAGTCATTTCCAAGGGATTCTCGCATTCGCTTTCGAGATACGAAGGCTTGGACCATGCCAGAGAGTGCAAATCCGAGGACGAGTGCCCAGAACGTTTCAAAGAACATCCACCAGCCTTCGGATATTCCAGAAAGAATCTTTTGCACTCTGACTCCTCGCGTTCGCCGAGCATCTGTAGTTATCACTAATCTTGTCAGGTGAAGAGGCAAACGCGAAGGGCTGCGCTGGGTGTCATCGCAGTCGTGACGTGGGTCCCACTCGCCCTTCTGGCTGATCGCGGCGCCACTTTGACGACTCAACGCCTCATTGGTCTGGCGACGTGGGTGCTGCTTATGTTCGCTCTTTGGAAGAGCTCGCCACTTCTTCGCACTCAAATCTTGCTCGTAGTGGCCTTTGCGACGGTCGTTGAGTATCTCTTCGCTGGGCACTTCGGGGTTTATGTATACCGCTTGGAGAATGTGCCGTGGTTTGTGCCGCCAGGACACGGGCTTATTTACTTTGGCGCGTACTCGCTGGGGCTGCTCTTAAAGTCGCGTCAAAGATTGTGGACTTATTTTCTGGTGAGCGTGCTTGCGCTTTGGGTTTTCTGGGGTCTCTTTCTCTCGCCGCACTTCGATGTGCTCGGCGCCTTCTGGTTTTTCAATCTCTTGATCTTCTTAAAATGGGGACCCTCAAGACCTACCTACCTAGGGGCCATTGTGGTGGTCTCCTGGCTAGAGATTGTGGGCACTTCGATTGGTACATGGAAATGGATGGAGTACGACACCATTAAAGAGTGGGTGGCGCAAGGAAATCCGCCGAGTGGTGCTGCGGGCGGATACGGTTGGTTTGATCTCTTTGCGCTACTTCTGGCGCCGCTTCTTTTGAGTCAGGTAAGGAAATTAAGGGGCAGAGACCGGTTGCGGAGTGAGCTTTAAAGTTTTAAACCAGAAGCCGACGAAGTAGCCCATGGAAATCGACCAGATCAGAGTCCCAATCCCCACCGGACCCCGCAAGATTAAGCCGCCAAGCAAACCGAAGCCCTCGAGGATCAGACGGGCATACGCGATTTTGATGCCAAATCGATTGTGCAGCGCCACCATGAGGCCATCTCGCGGTCCAGCTCCGATATGTGCGCCGACATAAGTGGCTACGCCTAGTGCGGTGATAAAGACTCCCAGTGTGAAGGTGACAACTCGCAATAAGAAAGGTGAATTACTGGTGAGCCCGCTGATGGGGTCGAAACGATTGAGAAAGTTCACCGTACTTCCCACCAAAATAATGTCGCAGAGCGTTCCCAGCCCTGGCTTGACGCCCAAAAGGATGCTGATGAGGAGTACTCCCAGACTTGTGATAATAATGGCGGTCCCAGTGCCCACGTGAATAATTCTGGCAAGGCCTACATGGAGGACATCCCAAGGGGAGACCCCTAATCCGGAATGTAATGCCAGAAATACTCCGCTACCGGCAATGATGAGACCGAAACACGTGTGCGGAAGTTTGCGAAAGTTCACCTAAGAGCCGCGACAACTTGGTCATGTAAGAGTCCATTACTAGCGATGGCAGTACCTTGATGTGAGCCATCAATTCCATTTACTCCAGTGAACCGACCACCTGCTTCGCGCACCACAATATCAAGAGCAGCCATGTCAAAGAGTTGGAGTTCCGGTTCGGCCGCGACTTCGAGTGCACCTTCAGCGACCAACATATGCGACCAGAAGTCACCGTAGGCCCTGGTACGCCAGAAACGCCTGGAAAGGTTGGAGAACTTTCCGCCGTCATTCCAACTATGAAAGCTTGAGTAGGAGAGCGAGGCATCTTCAATCTTGTTCACCTTGGAAACGGAAATTTTCCGTGGACTTGTTTCACCAAATTGGGTGAAAGCACCAGAACCTTCCGCTGCATACCAGCGACGATTGAGCGCTGGTGAACTCACCATGCCTACAACTGATACGCCGTCTTCCATGAGTGAAATGAGAGTGCACCAGACTGGCACTCCTCGCACAAAGTTTGCCGTGCCATCGATCGGATCGATGACCCAGGCACGTTTTGATGAACCAACAGTATTAGCGAATTCTTCGCCAATAATTGAATCGGAGGGGTACTTCGCTTGAATGGCAACACGGAGCGCAAGTTCGACGCTCTTATCGGCATCAGAAACGGGCGAGAGGTCTGGCTTAGTCTCCACCGAGAGATCGAGAGATAAAAAGCGATCCATCGAAATCTTGTCGGCAATGTCAGCAAGTGAATGAACTAAAGCCAGTTCTTCGGAGAATCGCATAGGGACACTTTATCGGTTAGCCCCGGATAGTTGCGCAACGGTAAGTGCGTTGCACTACACCAGTCGCATGGAGCGCAGCAGCCGACGGAGGCTCTCCACTCTGGCATTTCGACCTTCGCTTTCACTTGCCCAGGCATTGAGGGCGCACTCTTCCTCGTCATGCGTGCAACTTCGTGGGCAAGCTTCAATGATTTCTCCGCAATCCGGAAATGCGTGGATGATGCGATTTGCATCGACATGGGCCAGGCCGAAGGATCTAATGCCAGGAGTGTCGATGATCCAGGTATCGGTATCGACGGGAACGGCAAGGGCATTCGATGACGTATGCCTACCTCTTCCAGTGACCGAGTTGACTCCGCCCGTAGAACGGTTAGCTTCAGGAGCGAGTGCATTTACTAACGTTGATTTACCTACTCCTGAATGGCCCACGAATACTGATTGTTTTCCTTTGAGTAATTCTCTCAGCTCACCGAGATCACTATCTTTTTTCAAGATGAACTTTCGCACACCAAGAGATTCATATTGGGCAAGAAAATCTGCCGGATCGGCGAGATCAGATTTTGTCATCACGATCACGGGGGAGATGCCGGCGTCGTAGGCCGCAATAAGGCATCGATCTACTAGCCCAATCTTTGGTTCGGGATCTGCACATGCGGTGACAATCATGAGTTGGTCGATATTCGCCACGATGATTCGTTCTGTTTCATCGCTATCGTCTGCGGAGCGACGGAGTGCATTCATGCGCTCATCAAGAGCAACAATACGGGCGAGCGACTCAGAATTTCCATTGCTATCGCCAATCAATCGGACATGATCACCAACAACTACTCCGCGACGACCGAGTTCACGTGACTTTATGGCGTTGACGCTCTCTCCGGTTTCGAGCGCACAGGTAAACCTTCCGCGATCAACGGTGGTCACCATGGCCGATGTGGTGTTATCAAAAGTGGGTCGATCTTTGGTGCGTGGTCGTGTGCTACGCGGTGGACGTACGCGAATATCGTCCTCGTCGAAGCGACGTGCCATCAAGCACCACTCACTAACTCTTGCCATAGGAATGGGAATGTGGGCATCGTCTTACCCACAGTTTCCATATTTTCCACGCTCATGCCGGGCACGATTAAACCTAACAAGGCGCCTGCTGTGGCAAGACGGTGATCTTCATATGTATGAAAAGTACCGCCATGGAGTGCTGCTGGTCGAATCTCTAGGCTGGTGGGGTGCTCTATTACATTTCCACCGAGTGCATTGAGTTCAGTTGCCAGCGCGTTAAGTCGATCAGTTTCGTGGAGGCGCAAGTGCCCAACTCCTCGCAAATGGGAAGGCGTTGTAGCCAATGCTGCCACCGCCGCAATGATCGGTGTGAGCTCACCCACGTCATGTAAGTCAATATCAATTCCGCGAACAGCGCCGCCACCGCGTAGTCGTAGACCAACTTTAGTAAAGGAGATATCGCCGCCCATTTTGGCAAAGATGAATCGCAGTTGATCTCCTGGTTGAGTGGTATCGCTGGGCCAATCCTTGATTGTTACATCGCCGCCAGTGACAAGTGCCGCCGCGAGGAAGGGTGCGGCGTTTGAAAGATCTGGTTCGATCACGTAATTCTGCGCACTCACTCTTCCGGGTGCTACAAACCATTCAGCCGCACCTATAACTTCAACCTCGACGCCAGACTTGCGTAGCATCTGGATGGTCATTTCGATGTGAGGCAGCGATGGTAGAGATGCGCCAATGTGTCGCACTCGAATTCCGAGTTGGGTACTTGCGCCAACTAGGAGAAGTGCAGATACAAATTGCGAAGACGCGCTGGCGTCAATTTCAACCGTACCGCCGCGCAAAGTTCCATTGCTTACAAGAGTGAAAGGAAGCGACCCGCGATCTTCGTCATTAATTTCGGCGCCAATGTCGCGCAGGGCGGTAATTACTGGGCCGAGGGGACGTTCGTAAGAGCGGGCATCTCCATCAAAGCGAAATATGCCAGGGACGAGAGCTGCTACCGGAGGTAAGAAGCGCATGACGGTGCCAGCGTTGCCGACATCAATCTGCACATCGCGCACTTCCGTTGAACCTTTCCCCCCAACTCTCCAATCACCATTGGCTTCATCGGTGATGGAGAACCCGAGGGCGGTCAGCGCAGTTGCCATTAGTTCGGTATCGCGCGAATGGAGCGGACTCTGGAGGAGAGATTCATCAGGGGATTGCACTGCAAGGACTAGAGCTCGATTTGTCACAGACTTGGACCCTGGCATTGGGAGAACCCCAGATATCGCCCCTTTTGCTAAGGGCGCGGGCCAGAGAGTCGTCACAATGAGAGTTTAGGCGAATACGCTCGCCTTATGTGTGGTCGATATGCCTCTTCAAAGGGGGCGGATGAGTTAATTGAGCACTTCGAAGCCACTAGGGAAGAAGGAATCAAAGATCTTGCCCCGTCGTGGAATGTGGCTCCCACCGCTCAGATCTATGCCATTCTCGATCCCGCAAAAGTACTCACGACCGCGCGCTGGGGTTTGGTACCCAGTTGGGCAAAGAGTCTTGATTTCGCGGCGAAGACCATCAACGCACGCGTGGAAACAGCGGCCGAGAAACCCTCATTTAGATCAGCATTCAAATCTCGGCGAGCGATCATTCCGGCAGACGGATATTACGAGTGGTACACCGCAAGTGGCCCGGTCTCGCGCAAACAACCCTTTTATATTTGTGCTCGCGATCGTTCTCCGCTTGCCATGGCCGGGCTTTATGAATGGTGGACACCGAGCGATGGTGGCCTCTCCGTGTTAACGGCCACTGTGCTCACGCGAGATGCCACTCCTCAGATCGCCGAGATTCATGACCGCATGCCGTTGATGCTTCCACGCGAAGCATGGGATGGTTGGCTCAAAGGTGAATTTGCAACAGTAAATGAACTCTTGGCTATCTCAGAAACCCTTCAGGAACTTGATGCCTATCCGGTATCGTCAGCGGTAAATTCGTCCCGCGAAAACAGGTCATCACTCATTGACCCTGTTCCGTTGGAGATTGAGCAGGTGCTCTGGTGATCACTGAAGTTGTACTCCCCACATCTGTGGGTAGAGCACGGCTTCTTGTAGGAAATGTAAAGGGCGCTCGCGGGCTTCTCATCCTTGGGCATGGCGCCGGTACCGGTGCCCGAACGCCCGATTTGGAGTTGATCGCAGATGGTATTGATGGTGTGGCCATCATTCGGATGGAGCAACCTTGGGTGGTCTCTGGGCGGCAAATTGCACCGGCCTCCCACCTCTTAGATGAAGCGTGGCTTGATGTATTGCATAAACGCAATACCTGGCTACCCGCGGCTGCTGCCGCACTCCCGCTCATATTGGGTGGGAGAAGTACAGGAGCTCGGGTAGCGTGCCGAACCGCGCTCCCGTTAGGTGCCGTCGGAGTGCTGGCGCTCTCTTTTCCATTGCATGCACCGAAGAAGACCAATCGGCGTCGCGATAGTGAGCTGGAGACCATTCTCGAGGCGGGACTGCCACTGCATGTGATTCAAGGAGATAAGGATGGTTTCGGTACACCAGCGGAATTTAATGGAGTCGATGTCACTGTGGTGCCAGGGCGGGGCCATGAGCTCCTCCGTAGTAGAGATGATGAACACGCGGCCATAGTGAAGACCGCCGCCAGAGACTTTGCCACCCGAGTACTCTCCCTCTAGGGAATAATTCAAAGCCCGAGTGGGTTTTATCTTGACGTGCTTGCTACTGATGAGATCCGCGGACAATCACCTGTAGATTCTTTAGAGACCCTGAGAAATGGAGCGCGAGTGATGGCCGAGAGTGCGAAGGGGCAAGCTGACCGCTTCGAGCGCGACGCCCTGCCGCTACTCGACCAGATGTATGGGGCGGCAATGCGCCTCACAAAGAATCCGAATGATGCACAAGATTTGGTCCAAGATACTTTTGTAAAAGCATTCTCCTCCTTTCATCAATACGAAGATGGCACGAATATCCGCGCCTGGCTTTATCGCATTCTCAATACAACTTTTATTAATAATTACCGAAAAGGTCAGCGGCAGCCTTTAATTTCGGATGGTGAAATAACAGATTGGCAGATTGCAGATGCTGCTTCACACACCAGCAACCTCGGGCGATCGGCCGAGATGGAAGCTCTCGATCGACTTCCCGATTCAGAAATAAAAGAAGCGTTACAGAACTTGCCAGAAGAGTTTCGTCTTGCTGTTTATTTAGCTGACGTCGAAGGTTTTCCTTACAAAGAAATTGCCGAAATCATGGATACGCCCCCCGGCACTGTAATGTCCCGCTTACATCGTGGTCGGAAACTCTTACGTGAGGCATTGGCTGGATATGCCGCCGAAAGAGGCCTTGCTGGAACGGGAGGTGGTCGGTCATGAGTTGTGGAAACCACCACGAGACACCCTGTCGGGACGTCCTTACCGCGCTCTTCATCTATCTCGACAATGAGGTGGGGGATGAGTCTCGTTCTCAAGCGATCGCAATCCACTTAGAAGAGTGTGGCCCCTGCCAGGAGGAGTTCACGCACGAAGAACGTGTCCGTGTAGCTATTTCAAGTGCGTGCAAAGAAGAAGCGCCTCCGGAACTGCGAGCGCGAGTGATGCAAACGTTTACGGAATTTCGACTCACGCTGACAGAAATTGATCTCCCCAACAACTAAGTTGAGGTCATGGCGTATTTCGACGTAAGAGCAGAGATGGTGGCGAATGTACTCACCATCACTGTGAAGGTTGGAGATATGGTCGTCGCCGGTGACCAACTACTCCTCTTGGAGTCGATGAAGATGGAGATTCCAGTTCTTAGCGAAATCGGTGGAAAAGTAATCGAGGTCGCAGTCGTTGACGGCGAAGTTATCCAGGGCGGCGATCTGCTCGTGAAAATCGAGTACACATGAGCGATCGCTTTCTAGGGGCGATTGGGCTTTCATCGATGACGGTGAAGCACGCCGACACGGCAATCGCACTGGGTTCAGGTGATGTGGCCGTTCTGGGAACGCCACGGATGGTGGGTTTGGCAGAGGCGGCCACCCTTGCTGCTATTGCAGACCGGCTCGATCAGCAGGAAACGACCGTCGGCGTTGATGTACACATCGAACATTTAGGCGCTTCGCCCGTGGGATCACTTGTGCAAGCAAGCGCCGTGGTGAGCAATGTAGATGGATCACGTATTACTTTTGAGATTGAAGCCTATGACGGCGAACGCCTTGTTGCTCGCGGCGTTGTCATTCGCATGTTGGTTGATCGCTTGCAATTCACTGCGCGCGTAGCCGCGCTCGGAGCAACTGCGCGTTCCTAAATTCCTGTTGTTGTCCGTGGATACGCGATAGCTGGATCTGTAATGATATTTACCAGATAGGGAACGCCACTTTCGAATGCGCGATCCAGAGCTGGTCCAATCTGGCTAGATTCAGTAACCATTTCGCCAGCCCCACCGAGAGCTCTTATCACCTCGTCGTATCGTGTTTGTGGGGCCAGATCAGCCGCAACGTCATACCCGAAGATAGATTGCATCGGATGTTTCTCCAATCCCCAGGCGCTGTTATTTCCGACAACCATGACCGCTGGTAAGTGATGGCGAACGAGAGAGTCGATATCCCCAAGTGAGAAACCAAGTGCCCCATCTCCAAAGAGTGCGACGACTTGCGCTGATGGTCTGGCTAACCGGGCCGCAATAATTCCGCCCATGCCACCACCCAAACAGCCGAAGGGTCCTGGGTCGAGCCAGCATCCTGGTCGTACCGGCTCTACAAATTTTCCAGCGAAAGAAACAAAGTCTCCGCCATCACCGATGATGACAGCGTCATCAGCGAGTTTGGGGAGAAGTTCGCCATAGATCCGGGCAGGATGGATGGGGGAGAGGTCTGCTTCGAGCAACTCTCGCTCTTTGGAAGCGCTCTTAAGCGCGGCCTGCGTGATCGATTCTCGCCACTCGTTCGACACTTGATGCGAGAGTGAGTTTGTCAGCGCAGTGAAGATGGCGGGCAAGTCACCTGAGGTGCTGGCGGAAAGTGTGGCGTGAGTGGCAATTCCTGCTGGGGAATCGGACACATGAATTACTTTGGCGCTACCAAAATCGCCGTAACCTAATCGGAAGTCGAGTGGCGTGCCTACGACCAGAATGAGATCTGCAGACCTAAACGCGAAAGATCTCGCTTTCGTGGCTAATAGTGGATTCCCGCGAGGAATAATTCCGCGGGCCGTGCCGTTCGTGATGACTGGAATCTGAAGTGATTCGGCAAATTCGAGCGCTTCTTTTTCGGCGCTGCCAGCCCACACGTCGGAACCAAGAATGAGAAGGGGAGAGGAAGACTTTTTTATGAGGTCGGCAATTCTTGCCACCTCATCCGTATTCACTTGACGTGCCTGTGGGGTCCAGGCTTCGACTGGATGAGTGGTCGCTGGTCCAAAGAAAATATCCATCGGGATATCAAGGAATGTGGGTCCACGATGTGGAGTGCGCGCGAGTGTAAGTGCGTCAAATATTTCATTACCGATTTTGTCAGTTTTGGTTACTGTGCCGGCGATTTTGGTGACGGGAGTTAAAAGCGGCGGATGATCAATTTCCTGCAGCGCACCTTGGCCCCATCTTCCAGCCGGTGCCCGCCCGCCGAGCATTAAGAGCGGAGCACCGTTGTAAAAAGCGTTTGCTACGGCACTGACGCCGTTCGTAACACCGGGACCTGCAGTGACTACCGCGAGCCCGGGAGTACGAGTTAATCGCGCCGTCGCCTCTGCCGCAAATACTGCGGTTTGTTCGTGGCGCACATCGATGATTGGCAAATCGCGATGTACGGCTCCGTCATAAATGGGAAAGACATGTGCGCCCGAAAGTGTGAAGAGGTGGTTAATGCCATGTGCTTGCGCTGCCAATACAGCTAAATCCCCGCCATGTGTTTCACGCTCTTCGCTCACTCCGCCATTCTAAGCGGGAATACGCAATGAGTGCCAGAGTTGCGAGGAGTGCCGGTATGAACCAAATATGATTGGTCAGGAATTGCGTGAGAGGCAAGGCCGGATTCCTTAAGTTGAAGGTTCGTTCACCGATCCAGAATTCCGCAAGCATGAGGCCAATAACTGCTCCACAATTCTTTACTGTTGGGTACCAACGAGTGCGGCTTAGCAACCAGATCGAAGGCAGAGTGGCGACTACCAGAATCACTTGAGCAAATTCGATACCGATGTTGAATGCAAAAAGAGTTAGAACACGATCACTCTGGAAAACTACCAAGTGCTTCAGCATGGTGGAAAATGCCAACCCATGCACCAGGCCGAAGAGAACTGGCACAAAGAAAATCGCTCGGTTTTGGGTGGGGTCTAGGGCATGGATTGCAGTAATGAATATTGAAAGCGCTATCAGTGTTTCAATGAGTTTGTCAGGGACAGAAATAATGTTGAAGGCAGCGAGGGCAACTGATGTGGCATGCCCTAACGTGAAGGCACTGACGGTTTTTACGGTGAGGTTCGCGCTTTGAAGGAATCCATTCCTCGCGTGCATGCGGCGGCGTGTGAGGTATGCAGGGATGGGGAGAATGAGGAGATAGAGAAAGAGTATGTGGTCGATCCCAGAACCAATGTGGTCTCTCCCAGCAGTGAGTCCTGAGATGAATTTTTGGTGAAATGTATCGGTGTTTACCAGGGTGTACGGGGTTCCCACGTGAGCGTATGCACTCTGTGCGGCGAGAAGTAACCAGCAGAAGTAGCCAGCTGTAGTAGCCAGCAGAAGTAGAAAGCTCTTTCGCATGGAGTATTTCTACCAGCCGAACAATAACTTAAATCGGAGATCGCCGACTCACACGCAAATCACAGAGAGTTCCGGCAAACCAATACTTGGAATCTCAACTTCTAGTGTAATTTTCTCACCATGAAAAGCCTCATCATCGATCGATCCCGCGCCGGCACCGCTGGCCTCATTGCATTAGTCCTTGGCGCCGCTCTTATTCAATTTTCGCTCGGAGCTGCACCGTCTTCAGCTGCGACTACTGCCACCAAAGCGCTCTGCGGCACCCGCGCCCTTCCCTTTGAAAAGTTCGTCCCCGATGTCGCAGTGATCTGTGATGAGACGTACATGTATGTGTCATCAAACGGTGTGGCCTCTCATTCGATGATGGTAGGAATTACTGGTTGGAACCAACAGGTCCCGCTGCCTATGTTGGTCAGTTCATCACTCGCGCAGATGTGGCGCTTTCCACTTAAGCCAATAGCCGCTGCTTCTGAGATCGCCACGACAGGCGTTGGCGGAACCGGGATCATGCTTAACGGGATCTCTAATTTCAATGCCACCAAGCCGGCTCCCAATTCAACGGGTTCTGTGTATTCGGCGAGCGCCGATCCTAAATTGCAGGGTGAATTAGATACCTGTGCCGGTCACGCTGGTCGCGGGGATGATTATCACTACCACGCAGAACCGGCTTGTTTGATATCAGTTCTGGGTTCAGAGAGCGCTCTTGCGGGTTATCAACTCGATGGATATCCCATATACGGAAGTAAGGAGCCAAGTGGGGCTAGCGCAACTGCATTAGATAAGTGTCAAGGCCATGACTCCGGTGATGGTCGTGGGTACCACTATCATTTCACTACCGCGGCGCCTTACTCTCCGATGTGCTTCCATGGCCAAGTGCCAGCAGACGTTTCAACAACTGGCCAACCTAGTGCTGGTCCAGCTCGCAGTGCGGGTGAGCCCGTACAAGTAGTTATCACTGGAATGACTTTCAATCTGACAGGCACCTCAAAATTGGAGTACACCTATCAGGGCAAGGCCGGTTCGGTCTCTTACACACCCACAACTACTGGATGCTGGAGTTTTGTTTATGTCAATCCACCATCTGGCTCTCCGGGGAGTGGCACGAGTAGCGCCTGCCGGCGCACCGATAACATCCCGGTTCCTTCGGCATCTATGGCCCCATCTATGACTCCGGGAAGTACTACTGGAAGTACTACTGGGCAGAAGGCCACTACCTCAGCAGCGAATACAGCGAGCACAATGAATACCATGGCGCCTACTAAAGCTGCCGTGGTCTACAAGAATGTTTCAATCACTCAAGTGA
>JBAXIG010000030.1:0-19271 GCA_037138535.1 Actinomycetes bacterium | reverse complement strand
ATCACGTTTGATCTGCCGGGACATGGGAAGACTCCTTACGACCCGGGCCAAGCGATGGACCCCGCATCACTTGCAGATCTTGTTGTCGCGAACATGGATAGCCTCGACATTCATAAGGCACATGTTGTCGGGAACTCACTCGGTGGGTGGGTGGGTCTCGAGATTGCGAGTAGACACCCTCGTCGCGTACTCACTTTTACCGGACTAGCGCCCGCTGGGCTGATACTTACTCCATATACGAAAATCAATCCCGTCACTGCACAATCACGTCAGATCGCGGTTTTGACCCATTCCATTCAGAAATATCTTTTGAAATTTATGTGGGCTAAAAGAATTGGATTCGCTTCTTCTTCACCAAAGTGGCGAGAACTTCCTTATGAGTACGCACTTGATGCGGCCCTGGCAATGGGATTATCCAAAGGTTACTTTCCCGCTTGGAACGCCATGCTTTACCGACGTTTCGATACACCCATCGACTCTTCGATTCCGCTCACCGTAGTTTTTGGAGATAGCGACCACACTTTGCCGGCTTCGACGTGGCAGGAACGTTCATTGGTACCGCCACATTCGAGATGGATTGTGTTACCTGACTGCGGACACGCCCCTCAATGGGATTGCCCCGAGGATGTCGTACGCATCATCTGCGAAACTGCAGTAGAACTATGATCGTTGCGATTCGTTTCTGGGAAATGCGTGCCCTTCGCGGCATCTCGCTCATGGCCACGAAGCGCCAAGCTCTTCGAAATTTTCCCGGCGTCACTTTTTCCAAACTGCTCGGTACTGGGCGCGGAGAAACTTTCACGCCGCGCGACGCAGACCCGCACATCTGGGGATTATTGGCAGTTTTTCAAGATGAATCTGCTCTAAAGATTTTTGATGAGTCCTCTCTTGTAAAATCCTGGGGAGGTGCACCCAATTTCAGCGCCGATCTCACACCTATTGCTTCGCAGGGCAAATGGGCTGGACTCTCCCCTTTCGCATCAGAAGTTCACCCATCGAAAGAGGGACCAGTTGCCGCCATCACACGAGCACGAATTAAACCTTCAGAAGCGGTGCAATTCTGGCGCGAAACTCCACCTGTGACCGCCTCGCTCAAGAGGGCATCCGGCCTACTCGGGGCGATCGGAATTGGCGAGGCACCCATTGGATTACAGGGCACATTCTCGCTCTGGGAGAGCGGCGCCGACTTGCGTGCCTTCGCCTACGGTTCGCCCGCGCATCAGCGCGCGATCGAACTCACTCAGAGTAGAAATTGGTATAGCGAGGAATTATTTGCCCGCTTTCACGTCCTCCGAGCAGAGGGAATTCTTGGGGGGCGGACTATTTCTGCCAAGTAGGGCAGAATGACGATATGTCAGTCCGGGTGTATCGAGGCGGCTATGCGCGCTTTCGGCGTCGACGATATCCCGCCATACTGACCTGGATCACCACGCTTCTGGCAATTGCTACACAGATGATCTACCCACTCATGCCAGTTGATCGCCTTCTCTCTCTGACATTCTTCATAGTGGTCGCATTTGCACTGGCTGGCCTCATGCAGGCGTGGAACGCGCACGGCATGAAATACGCTGCCGCTTGGCTGATCGCGACCACACTCTTCGGATTTGTAGTTGAAGAAATAGGTGTCCACACCGCATGGCCCTTTGGCGAATATTCGTATTCAGACTCTCTAGGTCCGGCGATCGCCGGAGTTCCGCTCATCGTGCCGCTCGCATGGGCGATGATTTCTTATCCCATCCTGATTCTCGCTCGACGCATCTCCGCGAGATGGGCACCGCTGGTCTTCGGCTGGACCATCATGGCCTGGGATCTCTTCCTCGATCCGCTGATGGTCGACGCCGGCCGTTGGATGTGGAATTCAGAGTCACGTGACATTCCATTCGTTACGGGAATACCGCTCTCGAATGCGGCTGGCTGGTTACTTTGCGGAATTGCCCTTGGTGCGATCTTGCATTGGGGGCTTCCTCACGAACAGCGAAAGATCGCTCCCAGCAGTACCACCGGCGATGTCATTCTTGGATGGACACTATTTTCGGGAGTCATTGGAAATCTCTTCTTCTTTGATCGCCCCGGAACAGCGCTAGTGGGTGGGCTCGCTCTTGCGCTACCACTTCTCCCCTACTTCTTTATGAAGTGGATCAGTCGCGGGTGATCCTTCTTGCATCAGTAGCACTAGGTATTAATGTGCTCAACCTCGTCATTTGGCTCACTAATACTCTCACAATGCGCCGCCTCTCTCCCACCTCAGAGATTGGTCAGCGAGTCAACGTGCTCTTACCGTGCAGAAATGAAGCGTTACGAATTGTCCCCACGCTCGCAGCACTTCGGAATCAAGAGTCGCTCCAAGATTGGCACCTGTACCTCCTAGACGATCGCTCGGAGGACGACACCTTTTCCTTGATTACTGAAGAATCTTCGAATATGGATAACGCGACAGTCCTGAGTGGCGAACCATTAAATAGCGAATGGATCGGAAAATCATTTGCTCTCCACCAACTCCTCACTAAGAGTCGAGGAAGCGAGTTCACCGTGCTCATGGACGCTGACGTCACACTTTCCAAGGCCGCGATCGCGCAGTCAATTTCCACACTAGTGCGGAGCAAACTCGACTATCTCAGCATCTATCCAAGACAAATTGCCCGCTCCTGGAGTGAATTCTTACTCCAACCACTCCTCCAATGGACCTGGCTCACCACGTTGCTATTGCGCCCGAGTGAGCGCTCCTCGCGGCCCTCCACCACTGTCGCAAACGGTCAGTTCATGGTGATCCGGACAGCGGCGCTCGCTGACATCGGAGGTTTTTCAAGTGTGAAGAATTTTGTCCTCGATGACATAGCCTTGGCTCGCGCCCTCAAGCATGCAGGTCACCGCGGCACTGTAATTAACGGTGCACAAATTATTCAGTGTCGCATGTACGTGAATTTCCAGCAGCTTTCAGCTGGATACCGTAAATCTCTCTGGAGCGCCTTTGGCTCACCCACCACCGCCGGTTTCGTGGCCGCGTTATTTCTATGGGCATATATAGTTCCACTACCCATGGCCCTCTTAGGGAGCGGAAAGAATTCAGCTTTGGCTATAAGCGCGCTGGTGATAGCAATAGGCATACGGGTGACGACTGCGATCACTACTCGCTCTCCGATTGTTTCCGCGCTCTTTCATCCACTCGCGATAGCCATTTTCATTTACTTGCTTGCCGCGTCGTGGATCGATCGCTTCCGTGGAAATCTTTCCTGGAGTGGTCGATCTTTAAGTGGCGCACAGTGAGCCGTGTTGCCATTATTGGAGCCGGTGTCGGCGGACTCGCCGCCGCTGTCAAACTCTCCGCCCTGGGGCACGACGTTGAAGTTTTCGAGAGTAGCGCTTTCGTCGGAGGAAAGTGCCGCACTGAAGAATTCAATGGCTATCGGTTCGACGTAGGCCCTTCGCTCTTCACGTTGCCGGCCGTCTACCGCGATCTCTTTCTCAAGAGTGGCGCACCGCTCGAAGAAGAACTCACCTTGGTAGCGCTAAACCCAGCCTTTGAGTACCGATTTGCTGATGGCCAAAGACTCAGTTACGACGCATCACGCGGTGACCTTATGCAATCAATCACCGACACTTTCGGAGCCAACGCCGCAAGTGATTGGCAACGCCTCATTGATCGCGGCAGTGAAATGTGGCGAGTGGCGCGCGAACCTTTTATTCAATCACCGATTGCATCATTTTGGTTAATGATTCGACGCAGCGGATTTTGGCGCGATGCCCGCATCATCGCTCCCCACCGTACACTGCGCGGTATTGGTCGATCCATAGTTTCCGAGCCGCACTTGCACATGATCATCGACCGATACGCGACATACACGGGATCAGATCCACGTAAGGCGCCCGCAGCTCTACTCACCATCCCCTACATCGAACATACTTTTGGAGCGTGGCATATCTCAGGCGGGGTCGGAACGCTCAGCGAGGTGCTGGCCGCTCGCGCTCGAGCTGTTGGAGCGCGCATCCATTTATCTTCTGACGTTGCCACGATCGAAACAGACGATGGAGCAGTCACCGGGATTCGGCTAAGTGATGGCACTTTACGTGAGGCCAACATCGTCATTTCCAATGCAGATGCGACTCATACTTTTAATTCACTCATCGATGCACCTCGGGAGTCCGCGCGCCTCGCTAAAGAGAGCGCCTCGCTGAGTGGTTTCTCACTCCTGCTTGGATTGCGCGGCCGCACCCCCGGGCTGGGGCATAACACCGTGCTCTTTCCAACCGATTACAACGCCGAGTTCGATGCACTCTTCGGCGAACACCCACACGTCATCGCCGAGCCAACTATCTACATCTGCTCTCCAGATGATCCAGAAATGCGACCACATGCAGATTCCGAGAGTTGGTTCGTTTTAGTAAACACTCCGGGAACAGAATTTATTGATTGGGAAAACGATGCATTTGTGAAAGATTACAAAAACAAAATCATCGATCTCATCGAGGCCCGCGGATTTCAAGTACGCGAGCGAATTGAAGTCTGCGAAGTTCGCACTCCGGCACATCTTGCCCGGGAAAGTCGCGCCCCCGGTGGCGGCATCTACGGCAAGGCGGGAAATTCACGAACCGCCGCGCTCTCACGCACCAAGAACACCACCAAGATCCGCGGGCTCTACTCAGTGGGCGGCTCGGTACATCCCGGTGGAGGCTTACCTATGGTGGGCTTGGGAGCCGAAATTGTCTGCAAAGCCATCGGTCCAGCAAATTAATCTAACCCCTAGTTGTCCAATACTCGATAGGCATACTCGGCAACCTGGCGAAGTGCATACAGCTCCATGATTAAAAGCAGCACCGCAAGTGGCG
This sequence comes from Actinomycetes bacterium, assembly GCA_037138535.1. Lineage (GTDB taxonomy): Bacteria > Actinomycetota > Actinomycetes > Nanopelagicales > Nanopelagicaceae. Next base: position 14,447 of record JBAXIG010000030.1, on the reverse strand, counting down.
TCGCCAGGAAGGGCAATCCAATGCCAGCTGCTATCACCAGACCACGCACTGGACGCTCGGCGATGGTGACAACCCCCACTTCATAAATACCTAGGGATCGAATCTTTGCTCGCGAATATTCCTGAACAAATCCCACAACCCAAATACCCGCTACCACCCAGAGTGGGGCATCGCATCGCCAGAGCGCAATCAACCAAGCCACTTCTACCAAACGATCAGCGACCGAATCAAGGACTGCCCCGCGCAATGTCACTTCGTTTCGGAGAATGGCGACTGTGCCGTCTAACCCGTCAAGGATGAGAGCAGCGATTACGATAATGGCGACATACCGCGACGGCGCAAGCCACGCACCCACTCCACCGATGACGATTGTCAGAAGCGAGATTGCGTTAGCAGAGATCGGCCTCAAGAGCCTGGCTGCCACAAATGCGAAAGAGAGCCAGCCGGCAACGATCCGAGAGGGCTCAACGTCTCCATGAAGGGCTATCCATTTAGCGACATACTCACCACGCCCCATGTGGAGACCTTTTCCCATGGAAGCGACTCTACCCAACGGGCGGCGGCCTTGAAGCGGCGGTAATCTATGGCCATGGAGCTTCGGGAAGAGATCGCCAACGCCCTTGTCTCCGTGATCGACCGCGAGACTGTCGGACTTGGTTCCATAGGTCCTGAGCTCACGCCCATCAGTGAGGCAACGCGGGAGTTTCTCACAGGAGGCAAGCGCCTCCGGCCACTCTTTGCCTACTGGGCAAACCGGGCCTGCGGCGGCGAGCATAGTTCCGTCTTGGTCCACGCAGTCAGCAGCCTTGAATTCCTGCACGCCTGCGCCCTTATCCACGACGATGTCATGGATGGATCTGATACGCGACGCGGCAACCCAGCAATTCATCACCGCTTTGCCACTCTCCACCGACAAGAGAGCATGACTGGTAACGCTGAAAAGTTTGGCCTCTCCACCGCAGTATTACTAGGTGACCTCTGCCTCGTCTGGGCCGACCGTATGCTTCACGAATCCGGCCTTGACCATGTGGTTATGCAACGCCTCAATCCGGTCTATGACGAAATGCGTGTGGAATTGATGGCCGGACAGTATCTCGATGTTCTTGAGCAAGCACTCGCCTCATCAAGTGTGGAACGCTCACTTCGCATTGCCCGCTACAAGTCTGGCAAGTACACCGTCGAACGTCCGCTCCACTTCGGCGCCGTAATCGCCGGCGCAGACAAGCCCACCCTGGAAATCTTCTCGCAGTATGGGTTGCCCCTGGGAGAAGCATTTCAACTTCGTGACGACATCCTCGGAGTATTTGGTGACCCGTCCGAAACCGGAAAGCCAGCGGGTGATGATCTCCGTGAAGGGAAGCGCACCGTTCTTATTGCACATGCAGTCGCAAAAGCTACCTCCACCCAAAGCACCGAAATTCGAAAGCATCTTGGAGATCCGCGCCTCTCCCCTGAAGGCGTTCTCATCCTTCGAGAGATCATTCGGGATACCGGTGCCCTCGATACAGTTGAAACGATCATTGAAACGAGCTTGTCCCAGTCAATCTCTGCGATATCGAGCGCCGATCTCAACGTTGAAGCTGTCTCAGTTCTTAAAGACTTAGCAGTCGCTGCTACTCGAAGGGTCGTCTAACTTATGCCACGTACCATTCCGGGACCCACTTCTCACGTGGTTGTTGTAGGCGCCGGACTTGCCGGCCTCAGCGCCGCACTTCGACTAGCCGGGGCTGGAAGAAGAGTCACCCTCTTAGAACGTGAAAGCGTGCCCGGAGGACGAAACGGGCTACTCGAAAAATCAGGTTACCGCTTTGATACCGGCCCCTCTGTGCTCACCATGCCAGACCTGATCCGTGATGCCCTCGCCGAAGTGGGAGAGGAATTAGAGGACTGGTTAGAACTCATGCCTGTCTCACCACTTTATCGAGCATTCTTTGCAGATGGCACGCAACTAGATGTGCACGCAAATACCGCTCAAATGGAAGAAGAGATCTCGCGGGTTATTGGGCCAGAGGAAGCTGCAGGATATGCCCGCTACGTTGAATTCGTCACCAAACTCTACAAATACGAATTCAACGACTTCATCGATAAGAATATTGACTCACCATTTCACCTCCTCACACCCAACCTCGCTCGCCTCGTCGCGCTAGGCGGTTTCCGTCATCTTGCGCCAAAGGTCAACCAATTTCTTTCTGACCCACGGACTCAACGGGTTTATTCGTTTCAAGCGATGTACGCGGGCCTCAGCCCCCAGCAAGCTTTAGCGATTTATGCAGTCATTGCTTACATGGATTCCGTGAACGGTGTTTTCTTTCCCAAAGGCGGTATGCATGCTGTCCCACGCGCGCTTGCGGGAGCAGCTGCAAAACACGGCGTTGATATCCGCTACAACACAGAAGCAACAAAGGTGGAGAAGCGAAACGGTAGAGCTGTTGCTGTACAGACGGCCAATGGTGAACGATTTGAATGCGATGCTTTAATTCTTAATCCTGATCTTCCAGTTGCTTGGCGCGATCTCCTAGGGCGCACACCGCTTACCGTTAAACGATTGAAATACTCCCCCTCCTGCGCGGTACTACTCGCCGGATCAAATCGTTCCTACTCGCACCTGGCCCATCACAACATCCACTTTGGGCACGATTGGGAAGGCGTTTTTCGAGAGCTCATCGATGAACGACGCGTAATGCGTGATCCGAGCATCCTGGTCACCGTTCCTTCAATGGATGACCCATCGCTCGCACCTGAGGGTAAACACTCGTATTACACGCTCTTCCCTACTCCCAACCTTGATGCGGACATCGATTGGAAGAGTTATGGTCCTCAGTACCGCGATGAAATGGTTCGCGTGATGGAGCAACGTGGATACACAGGATTCGGTGACTCAATCGAAGTTGAAGAACTCACGACTCCCCTTGACTGGGAATCTCGCGGCATGGAACGAGGTGCACCATTTGCAAGTTCACACACTTTCATGCAGACAGGCCCCTTTAGGCCAAGTAACTTGGCACGCGGTTTCGAAAACGTAGTTTTTGCAGGATCAGGTACTCGCCCCGGAGTTGGAGTGCCGATGGTACTCATCAGCGGGAAGTTGGCAGCGGAGAGAATTATCGGTTCATGAACGAGCTCAAGGGCGCTGGAATTCTGGACTCTCGCCTGATGGCTTCGTATCAGGCATGCAAGAAACTTAACGCAGAACACGGGAAGACCTACTACCTAGCGACACTCCTGTTACCGCCAGCTAAACGCCCGTTTGTGCATGCTCTCTATGGCTTTGCTAGGTATGCCGATGAGATCGTCGACGACCTTGCATCGACACTTTCTGATCTTGAGAAAGCCGAAGCTTTGCGCAACTGGGGGGAGGGAGTTCTTGCCGACATTGACAAGGGAGGCAGTAACGATCTCATCGGCGCAGCTTTCGTAGACACCATTAACCGCTGGAGCATTCCCAAAGAGTACGTTCGGGCCTTTCTCGACTCCATGACCATGGACCTCACAATCACGGAGTATCAGACTTACGACGATCTCTATAAATATGTTTACGGCTCAGCGGCCGTGATCGGATTACAAATGGTCCCAATCCTCGAGCCACTCTCGGATGAAGCATTCAAATCAGCCCAATCGTTAGGTGTCGCATTTCAGTTAGCGAATTTCATTCGGGATGTGAATGAAGATTTAGATCGCGGACGGGTCTACCTTCCCCTTCAAGAGCTGGCAGCTTATGGCGTTACCAGAGCCGACTTAGAAAAGCGTGAGAGGACGCCAAAGATTGTGGCGGCGCTCAAGTTTCAAATCGCGCGTGTGCGTGCTTTGCAAGTAGAAGCCACTGCAGGAATACAGCACTTACATCCCAGCAGTCGCCCCTGCATTGAAGCCGCCAGCGAGCTCTACTGCGGGATTGTCGACGAAGTCGAAAAGATCAACTACGAGATATTCACTCAGCGTGCCAAGACTTCCACTTGGCGTCGGCTCAAAGTATTTCTCCCAGCGCTGCAGAGAGCCAGAGCCGTTCGTTAGTTGCGGATCCCCCGTCGTCCAAGAAATACCCACATACTCTGCACGGTGAGCACAAGGGAAAACCCGAAAACCAAATCTTCTACTGGTTCATAAAAGACTCGCACACCGAGAATTGCTGATTCGTCATAGAGGAAAACGTTGTTACATGTGAGCCAACCATTAATGAGTAGTTGAAAAGCAAAAATAATTACATAACCAGCCCAAAATACGCGTCGACCAATTAAACGGGTCCGAACAATGACGAGATCCCAGAGAATAGCGACCGCAAGGACGAGCAAAGTCATAAATGTATAGCTCATCTTTCGTCACCCACCTTCCAATGCGTATTAACTTTGCGCACCGCTTCGATGGTGAGGATGGCCGCCAGAGGCACAAAGATGAAGAATAGATACTCTTCTAGCGGCAATCCCCCAATCCGGTTCAGAGGAAGCACTTGTGCATTATCGAAGCGCCAATGTCCCTGTGTAATTGCAAATCGATCCCAGAGAACAAAAGCAATGCCTACGGGCAAAATCGTAAGCAAAACTCTACGAATGCGCTTCAAGACGGAAACCTTAAGAAAAACTTCTAGCCATATGGAGCCGATTAAAGTGAAACCCATGGCCGCGAGGTAGGTGTAATGCTTCATAGCTGCGCCTTGAGTGAACGCGCCGCCTTCTCGGGATCTTCAGCTTCTGTGATTGCACGCACCACCACAATTCGAGTAGCGCCGGCAGCTAACACCTCGCCTAAACGCGTCTCGTCAATTCCTCCGATGGCAAACCACGGCTTAGAGGTGTCGAATGCGCTCACTTGACGAATCAGATCGAGACCAGGTGCCGGTCTTCCGGGCTTCGTAGGTGTTGGCCAGCAAGGGCCCACGGCAAAATAATCCACCCGAGAATCTTCATTCTCACCCACGCTCTCGCCCATCGCGTGGGAGGAGCGACCAATAATTACGCCTTCTCCGACAATCTCTCGAGCCTGCATAGCCGAAAGATCGTCTTGGCCCACATGGAGAATAGGCGCGCCGGAGAGTCGGGCAATATCCGCGCGGTCATTTACCGCCCAGAGTGCGTCGTAGGTATCAGCAACCTCTGCCAACGTTGCCAAAGAGCGTAGCTCCGTGGCGGCATCGATCGCTTTATCTCGTAATTGAATAATGTCCACCCCACCAGCAAACGCCTTCTTACAAAAATCTCGGAAGTCGTTTTGGGCTATGCGCGCATCGGTACATAGGTAGAGCTTGGCATCAGAAATTTTTCCACTCATGATCTTCCTAGAAAGATAGAGCTTGCGCGCGACGTCGCACTTCGCGGCCACGATCTTCGCGCAAAGCCTGAATTGGAGTGCCAGGGAGAGTCTCGTCTGCGGTGAAGAGCCATCTCATTGCTTCTTCATTTTCAAAGCCTGAATCAGCAAGCACCGTAAGAGTGCCACCCAAATTCTTAACGATTTCGCCATCTTGGAAGAATTCCGCTGGGATGCGCGGCGCCGGCGGGGTTCCCACGCGCAAAGAGGCAATCGCACCCTCGGCGATTAACTGGCGCACCTTGTTAACTGGCACGTCCAGAATCTGGCTCGCTTCATCGAGGGAGATCCAGGTTGCTTCAGGAAAAAGGTCATCACTCACCCGCTTACTCTAGCGACCGGCGTGGCCCGGAACCCATTCGAGTAGTAGAATCGGCATCACGGGAGCCAACTTGGCTGAGAGGCAAGCATCGCTTGCGACCGTTGACCTGATCCGGGTAATGCCGGCGTAGGGAGGTGGAAATGGTGAGTAACGAGAGGCACGTAGCAATCATCGGCGGTGGTGTCATCGGACTCAGTGCTGCGCTGACCGCGAGACAACACGGCGACCGAGTCACTGTCCTTGACCCCATCATCGATGATCACGCACGCGGAACCGGTGCCTCCTGGATGGCCGGCGGAATGTTAGCCCCTGTCACAGAAGCGTGGTTTGGCGAAGAAGCCCGACTAGCTCTCGACATTGCTGCCCTGAAGGCCTGGCCAGCGTTCGCCAAAAACATCTCCGCAATTTCCGAGCGAGAACTCGCGATCAACACGACTGGCACTCTGCAAATAGCCCTCGACATTGACGACGCGCGTGAATTGGAACGTATTCGTAACTTTCAAAATTCCGTCGGTCTCGACGCACATGCCTTAAGTAGGGATGAACTACTTGATTTAGAACCGCTGCTCTCCCCCAACGTTGTCGGTGGGTCGCTGATATCGACCGACCTTTCAGTCGATAACAGGTCCTTGGTTCTAACATTGAAGGGCGCCTGCGAAAAAGTGGGTGTTCATTTCATCGCCTCACACGTCACGGAAATCTTAAGAATGGGCAACCAAGTTCATCAAGTTGTCACAGCCCACGAGCGATTAGAAATTGATGAAGTAGTGATTGCTGCTGGCGCCTGGAGCAACGAAATAGTAAGCATGTTGCGATTGCCCAACCCGGGGTCAATTCCCACCATTCGCCCGATAAAAGGAGAAATCCTCAGGCTACGGAGTGAAATCAACGCCATAAAACATACTCTGCGAGCTCACGTGCATGGGTTCCAGGTGTACTTGGTTCCCCGGGCAGACGGTCAAATCGTGGTGGGAGCTACACAATTTGAAAGAGGCTTTGATGCGCGACCCACCGCCGGTGGGGTGTATGAACTCCTGCGAGATTCGCGAGAACTACTTCCTTTCATTAATGAGATGGAATTCCTTGAGGCCGGAGTCGGATTACGACCAGGTTCGCCCGATAATGCACCCATCATCGACCGCGTACCCGGAGTGGAGAATGTCATAATAGCCACGGGTCACTATCGCAACGGCATTTTGCTTACTTCGATTGCAGGTGAGGTCGTTGCTGCGCTCCTCGCGCATATTTCTCCACCGGCCGATGCTCATTATGTGAGCCTTGCCCGCTTCAGCAGAGTGATCCAATGATCTCAATCATTCTGAATGGAACTGAAGAACAATTTCCGGATGGTGCCACTCTTGCTGAAGTAGTCCAGCACATCACATCTGCTACGCAAGGGATCGCAGTTGCCCTTGATGCACACGTCATAAGGCGAACTGACTGGATAAGCACCGCGATACACCCAGGCGCACAAGTAGACGTCTTAACGGCGGTACAAGGTGGCTAATAAACTCGTAATCGGAGACCGTCAATTCAATTCACGCCTCATCATGGGAACTGGTGGTGCTCCGAGCCTGGAAATCTTGCGCAATGCACTCATTGCAAGTGGGACTGAAATGACAACTGTTGCCATGCGACGCGTGAGCGCAGTCACTCATGGTTCGATCTTCGATCTGTTGAAGGAATTAAATATTGACGTACTCCCCAACACCGCTGGTTGCTACACCGCGGGCGAAGCCATTCTTACTGCGCAACTAGCGCGCGAGGCTCTTGACACGTCTTGGATCAAATTGGAAGTTATTAGCAACGAGGAAACCCTCCTTCCTGACGGTCTTGAAACGGTTCGCGCAGCAGAGAAGCTCGCACTCGATGGATTCATCGTCCTCGCCTACACGAATGATGATCCTGCTCTTGGAAAACGACTGCAAGATGTCGGCTGCGCGGCAGTAATGCCACTCGGAGCTCCGATTGGCTCAGGTCTCGGAATTCGAAACCCGCACAACATCGAGTTGATGCGCTCACTTCTCACGGTCCCCATGTTGCTAGACGCCGGGATCGGAACAGCCAGCGATGCAGCACTTGCCATGGAGCTTGGATGTGATGGGGTACTGCTGGCAAGTGCAGTAACACGTGCAGCGGATCCTGTCGGAATGGCACACGCCATGCGCTTGGCAGTCGAAAGTGGACTCTTAGCCCACAACGCCGGGCGTATTCCCAAACGTTGGCGCGCACGCGCTTCCAGCCCCCAATCCGGTCTTATCGGGACAGATGCCCGCGAGTCACCCGAGTTTTAAGGTGAAAAGCGCATAAAGTTTTGACGTGTCTGATCTCACTGGGGTACTCATCGATGGTCGATACGAAATTCAGCAACTTTTAGCTCGCGGTGGCATGGCCACGGTATATATGGCGCTCGACACTCGACTGGATCGCGCCGTAGCAGTGAAGGTGATGCACTCCCATCTCGCCCAGGATGAAGAGTTTGTTTCCAGGTTTATTAGGGAAGCTAAAGCCGCCGCATCACTCACCCATCCCAACGTCATCGCTGTTCATGATCAAGGTTGGCACCAAGGGGGTCCGCCTGCTGTTTTCTTAGTGATGGAATATGTGGAAGGCCCCACGCTGCGCGACATTCTTCGTGAGCGAGGAAAGATGTCAGTTGATGAGGGACTCAATATTGTTGAGGAAATTCTTGCCGGAATCGGCGCCGCACATCGCGCTGGCATTGTGCACCGGGATATTAAACCGGAAAACGTCATTCTTGCCGAAGATGGACGCATCAAGGTAGCTGATTTCGGCTTGGCTCGTGAGCTTTCTAGCGGTTCAACTCTCACCGCAGATGCTGGTCTCGTGATGGGGTCCATCTCCTATCTTTCGCCTGAACAAGTGGAGCGCGGAGTCTCAGATGCCCGAAGCGACGTGTACGCCACCGGTATCATCCTCTTTGAATTACTCACCGGTAAAAAGCCTTTTGAAGGTGAATCCGCGATTCAAGTTGCATATAAACATGTACACGATGATGTCCCGCTGCCCTCGAGTGTGAGTGGGAATGTGCCTCCCGCAGTGGATGCACTTGTCCGCAGATCCACAGCTCGTGATGCTGACCTACGACCGCGCGATGCGAATGTTTTTCTTAGAGAGGTACAGGCTGTTCGCGAAGAACAAGTCGCACCCCAAAGCACACCAGCAGTTCACACGGCTCCACCCGTCGCTTCCACCCCAACAGTCCCAGTCAGCGAGAACGTGATGAGTGCATCTGCCCCAAAAAAGTCGTCCGCTTCGACAGCCACGAAGAACTCAAGCACAAAAAAACGCAAGAAGAGCAAAACGCGACGCAATCGCGCCATCTTGGCTCTGGTAGCAATCGCATTGGGTGGGTGGCTTTGGTATATCACTGTAGGCCCAGGTTCTAGCGTCACTGCACCATCGTTGCTCGGCCTCTCAATTGATGAAGCCACCCAAGAGACCACCAGCGCGGGATTAAAAATCAACGTTAAATCGCGCACCTTTGATGAGCAAATACCTATAGATCACGTCATCTCAAGCAGCCCAGCAGGTGGGGAGCAGGTAGATAGTGGCTCCTCTATCTCAATCGTGGTTTCTAAGGGCGCCGAAAGATTCGTAATTCCGACACTTGCTGGCTTGAGCCTTGCTGAAGCGACTAATTCATTGAGCGATCAGAATCTTATGATTGCCACACTTGCTGAAGAGTACGACGCGAACGTTCCGCTCGGATACATCATCTCTTCAACTCCTGCGGCCGGCACAAAAGTAAAGCGCGACATCACCGTCAAAGTTGTAGTCAGCAAGGGAGTCGAACAAATGTCGATTCTCTCTTACGTGGGCAAAGGTGGAGACCAGGCTCTGAGCGAACTCACTGACGCGGGCGCCAAGGTCGTCAGCAAGAACATCTTTAGCGACACGATCGCACCTGGAATGGTGGTCTCTCAAAACCCTGATGGCCCAGCGAATATAGGAAAGGGTGCGAAAGTCACAATCTCAATTTCTAAGGGTCCGGCTCTTCTCAAAGTTCCAAACGTGATAAAGATGTCGACCGCCTTGGCGAAGAAGAGTCTTGAAGATGCTGGCTTCAATAACTACAAAGTCAACATCCTCAAAGCCAAGGGTCCGGGCAACGTGGTAGGTCAAAGCCCTAAGGCTGGCACCATGGTCAAGCCGGGCACGTTGATCGTCATAGACGTCTACTAATTGCGACTAGGCTCCACGAATGTCATCTCGGCGCATCGGTGCGCACGTCCCTGCTTCCGGCGGACTCGCAAAACGCGCTTTGGGGTACGCCAAAACTATTGGGGCAGAAGCGATCCAGGTCTTTGTTTCCAACCCCCGAGGTTGGGCAACACCTGAGGGAGACCAGGTAGCAGACCTTAAATTTCGTGAGCTAGCCACCGAGCGCGATATATCGACCTGGGTACACGCGCCCTTTCTCATTAACTTGGGCTCCCCTACGGAGGCCACCTACCTCAATTCTTTAACCGCAACTTCATACGCGTTGAAACGCAGTGGCGAAATCGGTGCCCACGGCGCCGTGATTCACACTGGATCAGCAGTTGATGCATCACATGTCGAAAAAGCCTGGAAACAAATTCATGACGGAATGATGCCGATTCTCGATGCACTGGATGATGATGCGCCCTACCTCTTGCTGGAGCCGACCGCCGGCCAAGGCCAATCGCTCTGCCGCACGTTGGAAGATCTCACGCACTACCTTGAAGCTCTGGAGTACCACCCGAAAGTTGGTATCTGCCTCGACACCTGCCACGTCTTTGCTGCCGGATATGACCTCGCCGCCGACGGTGGTGTTAAATCAATGCTTGATTTACTGGTTGAAGTAGTGGGTGATCGCCTGAAACTTATCCACGCCAACGATTCCATGGATATCTGCGGCTCACTTAAGGATCGCCATGCAAACCTGGGAGAAGGCCACATCGGAAGTGCGCCGTTTAAAGATTTGCTCGCTCATGGAGCGACCGCTGGCGTTCCATTCATCCTCGAAACTCCAGGAAACGAACCCGAGCACGGTCGCGAAGTCGCGCTACTTAAAGAGTTTAGGAAGTCGTGAAGTCACTTTCGCGCGCCCGTATTGCCACTTTTGCTCTCTTAGGAGTCACCGTCATTTGGGGATCCACCTTCATTCTCATTAAGGATGCGATTACTCGACAGCCTGCAGCAGATTTCTTAGCGACCCGCTTTTCGATTGCCGCGCTCTTACTCATTCTCGTCCGCCCCAAAGCGCTCAAGTCGATTTCAAAACATACCTTGGTGCGAGGGAGCCTTCTTGGCTTGGCCCTGGGTGGTGGTTACCTGGCGCAAACATTTGGACTCCGGACAGCCCCCGCGGCGGTCAGTGGATTCATTACAGGGCTCTTCGTGGTCTTCACTCCCATCATCGGAGGTTGGATCTTGCGCCGGCCAGTCGGTAGATGGCCTTGGGTGGGCGTGATCGTGGCCACCATCGGGTTAGCGCTGCTCTCACTCAAAGGGTGGAGTATGGGAGGCGGCGAAGGGCTCACGGTTCTCACCGCCGTGGGATTTGCCCTGCACATTGTCGGGCTCGGCGAGTGGAGCAGGCACGAAAATGCTTACTCATTTGCCATTGTGCAACTCTCGATCGTTTCGCTGCTCTGCTGGGTGGCCGCGCTCCCCGATGGGTATCAACCCCCTCCTGACCGCGGCGTTTGGGGGGCGCTGCTCTTCATTTCAGTAGCCTGCACCGCAGTAGCCTTCGTCGTACAGACCTGGACCCAAGCGCTGGTAGCCCCGACACGAGCAGCTGTCATTATGACCATGGAACCCGTCTTCTCCGGTATCTTCGCGGTCTATGTGGGCAATGAACATTTGACCTTAAAGTTACTTACAGGTGGCGCCCTCATCTTGCTCGCCATGTACCTCGTGGAGCTTGGACCCAAGAAGGCATGGCAGGATGTCACTCGTGCCAACCACTAAACCTGCTATCGATCTTCGGTCAGATACCGTCACTAAGCCCTCGGCGGCTATGCGCCAAGCTATGGCTGAAGCCGAAGTGGGCGACGATGTATATGCCGAAGACCCCACCGTCAACGCTCTTGAAGCGAAAGTGGCCGCCCTCTTTGGGCACGAAGCTGGACTCTTCTGCCCCACAGGGTCATTAGCTAATCAACTCGGTATGCGCATGCTTGTAAAGCCCGGCGAAGAACTTGCATGCGACAGCATTGCCCATGTGGCGCGGGCAGAGTTAGGTGCAGCGGCAGCCTTCAGCGGAATCACATTTCGCACCTGGAGTTCACCACGCGGTCTACTCAATGCCGATCAAGTACTAAATTTTATGACGCCAGATTCTGGACCTCACTTGGTTTCCACGACGGCGATTGCGGTCGAAAATACTCACAATTTTGGTGGCGGAACTATTCAACCGATCTCCGAAATTAAGAAACTGCATAGTGCACTCCAGGGTTCCACGGTCGCTATGCACCTTGATGGCGCCCGACTATGGAATGCTCACATTGCTACCGGAACTTCACTTAAAGAATTTGGTTCTTACTTCAAAACGGTGAGCGTCTGTCTCTCCAAAGGTCTCGGTGCGCCCATTGGTTCAGTTCTCCTCTCCACGCACGAGCTCATCAAGGACGCTCGAATCTGGCGTAAACGATACGGCGGTGGCATGCGCCAAGTAGGAGTTCTCGCGGCTGCAGGCATCTACGCCTTGGATCACAATCTTGAACGCATGAAAGATGATCATCGCCGCGCTAAGGCAATCGCTGACACCGTTAACAAAGTAGCCCCACAGGTGATCAGCGCGGATTTGGTAGATACCAACATTATGGTTTTCGATCTCTCGCAACATCGATTGAATGCGTCTGAATTTACTACCCAAGCAAGTTCTGCCGGTATTCGTATCGGCGCGCTAGGTCCTAACATGGCCAGAGCAATCACTCACCTAGATGTCGATGATGCACAATGTGAAGAAGCCGGCGCCACGCTTGCTCGCTTGCTCGCTTAAATCGCACCTTCGAAGGTGAGCAGGGCGATCTTGGTCGGCAACCCATACCCATAACCACCAAGGGCGCCACCGGTGCGCACTATGCGATGGCATGGGATGAACGGTGCAATACGATTTGTCGCACAGGCAGTGCCGGCCGCTCGCATAGCAGCTGGTGAACCAGACTTAAGGGCTAAGTCGGCGTAGGAGATTGTTTTCCCCGCTGAAATCTTCATCATCGCCTTCCACGCTTTTTGGCGAAAAGGACCACCTTCTTGATGCCAACGAACATTTGATAATCCTCGAATATCACCATCGCAGTATGCGCGCCACACATCGCTGACAATCGGGATTGAACCGGTGCGTTGAAACCCACGAACTGCCACATCTTCTGGAAGCCTTTGCTTTAAATCTTCGAGAGACCGAAAACCTGCCGCAAGAAGCAGATCATCCTCAGCGATGAGATAAAGCGTGCCAAACGGTGATGAATGTGTGGCGGTGGCCAGCTTCGTCATGAGCGATCGCGAAGCATTTCCGCTACTAGAAAGGAAACTTCGAGAGATTGAGTGTGATTGAGGCGAGGATCGCAGGCACTTTCGTAACGCGTAGCGAGATCATCATGCGAAATGTGCTCTCCCCCACCCACGCATTCAGTGACATCATCACCGGTGAGTTCGACATGGATACCACCTGGATGCGTGCCGAGAGCTTTGTGAACTTCAAAGAATCCGGCAATCTCATCCATCACATCATCAAACTTGCGCGTCTTGTACCCACTAGGAGCCTCGTACGTGTTGCCATGCATCGGATCACAGACCCACAACACCTGAGCTCCAGATGCTGTTACCTTCTCTACCAAATTCGGAAGTGCTTCGCGGATTTTGCCTGCACCCATGCGGGTGATGAAGGTGAGGCGACCTGGCTCACGATCTGGATCGAGCTTGTCGATGAGAGCTAACGCATCGTCAACAGATGATGATGGTCCGAGTTTCACGCCGATGGGGTTACGAATGCGAGACATGAAGTCCACGTGCGCGCCATCGAGCTGACGAGTGCGTTCGCCAATCCACACGAAGTGGCCCGAAACGTTGTATGGCAATTGCGTACGCGAATCGATACGTGTGAGGGCGCGTTCATACTCCAAAATGAGTGCTTCGTGGCTACTGAAAAGGTCTACAGTGCGAAACTCGGCCGGGTCAGCACCTGCTGAACGAAGAAATGCGAGCGCACGACCGATCTCTCGCGCCATCTGTTCGTACCGCTCGCCTGCTGATGAATCCCGAACAAAGCCCTGGTTCCACGAATGCACTTGTCGCAGGTCCGCGAATCCACCGTTAGTGAAAGCTCGAACTAAGTTGAGCGTGGCGGCCGAAGTGTTGTACACCTTCACCAGGCGACTGGGATCCGGTGTACGAGCGGCGAGGGTAAATTCCAGATCATTGACCGCATCTCCGCGGTAGGCAGGGAGTGTGACGCCATCGCGCGTCTCAGTGTCCTTTGAACGCGGCTTGGCATACTGCCCCGCCATCCGACCCACTTTGATGACAGGCAGCCCTGATCCGTACTGAAGCACCGCTGCCATCTGCAAAATAGTTTTTATTCTGTTGCGAATGGAATCAGCACTGGCGGCCACAAAAGTCTCCGCACAATCACCACCCTGTAGCCAGAAAGCCTCACCTTTGGCGGCAGCAGCAACTTTCTCTTTCAGAGAATCGCACTCACCCGCAAATACCAGGGGTGGAAAGGAGCGAAGTTCGGCTACCGCGGACTCAAGGGCCGCGCTATCTGGCCATTGGGGTTGCTGAGCAGCGGTGAGTGAGCGCCAGTGATCGAGCTCGTTTTCACTCTGAG
>JBAXIG010000029.1:0-19771 GCA_037138535.1 Actinomycetes bacterium | reverse complement strand
TCGAATGTAATGCCGTTGCTATCTTTCACATCAAACCACGGCCAGAAATATCTGCCGGCGCGCACAATGCGCCAGGCGTGTGTGAGATAGGCGCCAAAGCGATCTGGAGTGAAGTCAGGAACCTCTGATATCCACTTCTCGCTGTCGACTGGGATATGTGCGCTGATACCGCAAACACACTCAAATTTCTCCGTCGCAGAAAGTGCGAGCGCTAAGAGCGCCGATATGCCTTCGCCTGAAACACAAGTGAGCTTCGAGAAAGAAGAAACCGCTTGCGAAATGATCTCCACCCACTCTGCAAGTGATGCGCCAGAGTCGATATCGCTGGAGAGACCGTGGCCCGGTAGGTCTATTTTTAACGAACCGTCTGCAGGAAGTAGCTCCATTGCACGACCTGGCCCATGCAATGCCAGTGTTGTTGCATCCTGAGGGCCGTTCCAATGAATGAGTCCATCGAACTTGGATGTCTTCACTGCAATGAATCCGGCAGATGAGTCTTCGTTCAATGCGCCGGGAGCGGGTGCCACATTTTCACGAAGTTTGCCGATCGCCCACGCTTCAAACTCAGGGGGATTTTCGGCGAGCGCAAAACTCCACCCTGCCGGCAATTGCGGGAGTCGACCAAGTTGCTGTGCAAGTGGATCAGCCTTGTACGTGGAGATATGCGCGGGCGCGCACTTGGCGTCAGCCGGTGGAATGTCACTATCTGCCTGGAGTACTGCGTTGTAGCCGAATCGATAGTTATCGCCTGCATCAAGTACTTCAGCGATCCCGGGGGCGGCCTTGGTGGGATCCTGGTGGGCCACTGTCATGCGACTTGCGTGGCGCCGATCAAACCATGGGAAGAACCATGTTTGCTCGAGCATGCGACCCCAGAGCCAGGTGAGATGGTCTCCATAAACTTGCGGAAGAAAACGAGGCAAGTAGCTGCTGGCGAACATCGCCTTCTCTTCATCACTCCAAATGGGATAACCACCCGAAACGAGCATGGAGAGGCGCCCTGGATAACGCACATGGAGATTCATCGCGATGGCACCACCAGAGTGGAATCCGTAGCATCCGGCTTGTTTGAGACCAATGGCATCCATGAATTCCGCTACCCCGTCGCCGAAGTCGGCAAGTTTGGGATCAGGATGATTAAGGGGCTCTGAGTTTCCATAACCGGGGGAGTCGGGTGCGATGCAGGTGAACTCTTTGCCCCACTCCAACATCAAGCGCTCGTACTCGGCCCCAGACCTTGGGCTCTGATGAATCATCAGGAGCGCTGGGCCGCTTCCGCAGACGCGGTAGTGGACTCGGCGGGAACCTTGAGAGTTGTTGATGGTGATGTAGTGGCGTGAGATCTTCATAGAAAGCAAATCTGCCACGAATCTTCCCCAAAGGGAACGTGATCACTACCTCAAGAAGGACTTATGTTTTTGGAACGCCGCCAAAGTGCGTTCCACATCCACGCGATCGTTGTAGAAGTGTGGGGAGATGCGGATATTTCCATCGCGACAGGAGGTGATGACCTTCTCTCCTTCAAGGACCGCCACGTGTGCATTCTCATCTGTGGATGCGACTGCGAGCATGGCACCGTGCAAGTGGGCCGCAGCCGGGGTAACGACCCTGCCGCCCATCGCCTCGATGCCAGCGCGTAATTCATCATGGAGTGGAGCTACGTAATCGGCGATATTTTGCATCCCAATTTCCATCACCATTTCTAGACCCGCAGCTACTGGGTAGAGCGATGGAATTGGTGGTGTGCCAGATTCGAAGCGACGCGCGTCGGTAGCGGGATCGTATGAATGAATATCCATTTTGAAGATGTCACGAGCCGCGAACCATCCGGTGTTCAGTGGAATCAGATGCTTGGTGGTCTCTTCGCGAGCGTAGAGGAAGCCAAGTCCGGGAACACCGATGAGGTACTTAAGCATTCCGCCGACGACGAAGTCTGCCTTGATTTCAGCAAGATCCATCGGGATCGCGCCCAC
The DNA here is from genome assembly GCA_037138535.1 of Actinomycetes bacterium. GTDB lineage: Bacteria > Actinomycetota > Actinomycetes > Nanopelagicales > Nanopelagicaceae. The sequence continues at coordinate 17,798 of JBAXIG010000029.1, read as the reverse complement.
TGCTTGGTATGAATCTAGGAGCACAAGTGCGCCCATACGATGTGCGGCCTCGATGATAGGAGCAATCTCGGTGACTGTGCCATTACGGAAGCAGACATGAGTGATCGAGACAATCATGGTCTCTTCGTCGATCGCGTTCACCATGGCTTCAACGTTGACGGTGAGGTCTGCGTTAGTAGGGACGTGCACTACTTTGGCGCCGCGGCTCTCTTGGGCATGCCAGATCTGACCAATCGTAGGAAATTCGTTGTTGGTAGTGACAACTTTGTTGCGACCTTCAGTAAAGTTGAGCGCAGAAGCCACTGAACTAACACCGGCGGAAGCTGAAGTAGTAATTGCCATCTCAGTAGTAGGCACATTGAAGAAGCGAGCGGTGAGTGCACGAACTTTCTCTTGCGCGGCAGTCCAATCGCCCCAAGCAGAACCTTGCAATTCCATAGTGCTGAGGTATTCGGCAAAACTCTCCTTGACCGAAGAAGCTAACGCGCCTTGTGAGCAGGAGTTGAGATAGGTGACGTGCTCGAATACCGAGAATTGTGAACGGTACTTTGCGGCGAGATCGTTAGCGGCCAAGATATGCCCTCCGTAGTTCTTCGTGTCCGGCGAGCTCTTTTGCTTCACCTTCGAGGACAATACGCCCAGTTTGCAATACATAGCCCCGATCAGCAACCGAGAGCGCCATGTTTGCGTTCTGTTCCACGATGAGCATCGAGACGCCCTGTGAGTGGAGGTTGGCAATCATTTCAAAGCTCTGTTCCACCAGCTTGGGTGCCAGACCCATGGATGGTTCGTCCATGAGGATGAGGCGGGGATGTGACATCAGTGCACGTCCCACGGCCACCATCTGTTGCTCGCCACCGGAGAGGGTGCCGGCCAATTGGGAGGAACGCTCTTTCAATTTTGGGAAGAGGTCATAGACGCGATCAAGATCTTCTTGGGCTGCTTCGCCGCGCACGTAGGCGCCGATCTTGAGATTCTCGAGAACTGTCATAGGTCCAAAGAGGCGACGGTTCTCTGGGACTACTGCCATGCCGAGTTTGACGCGAGCTGGAGTGCTCTGATGGGTGACGTCTTCGCCAGCGAACATGATCTTTCCGACCTTGGGCTTGACCATGCCAAGAATTGTCTTAAGGGTGGTCGACTTTCCGCAGGCGTTACCACCGAGAAGACAGACCAATTCGCCCTCATCCACTCGCAAGTTCACTTGTTGCAAGATATGAATCACACCGTAGTAGGTGTCGATATTGGAAATCTCCAGAAGTGGCTTCTTCTCACTCATTTACGATCAGCCGCCCCTCGTCCTAGATATGCCTCGATCACATCTGGATGGGTTGCCACATGGTCGAAGTCGCCTTCGGCGATCTTTATGCCATGGTCCAGGGCAACAACACGATCACTGACGCCTTCGACGACGTGCATGTCGTGTTCGATGATCAAGATGGTAAGGCCCTTTTCGACGCGTAAGCGTTCCACGACTTGAGTGATCTCTTGTGTCTCTTTGGGGTTCATGCCTGCTGCTGGCTCATCGAGGAGAAGTAGCCGTGGCTCGGTGGCAAGTGCGCGTGCGATCTCAAGACGGCGACGATTCGCGTAGGAAAGCGAGTATGCAGGTTGATCCCAGCGATAGCCCGTGAGACGTGAACCGAAGAAGCTGAGCAACTCCTCGGCTTTCGCCCGTACAACCTTCTCTTCCTTGCGGCTCTTTGGAAGAGCCAGCGCAGAAGAGAAAAGACCCGCGCGGGTATGACCATACGTCGCTGACATGACGTTTTCGATCACAGACATATTGAGGAAGAGACGCACATTCTGGAAAGTACGCGCAACGCCGGCGTGATTGACGCGCGCCGGATCGAGTCCGAGCAAGCTTTTTCCTTCGAGCTCAACGCTTCCGCTTGTTGGCGTGTAAATACCGGTGATGACATTGAAGAGCGTGGTCTTACCTGCACCGTTTGGGCCGATGACACTGACGATCTCACCTTTATTGACTGTGAGGTCAAGTTCGCTGATTGAGCGAAGTGCACCGAATTCCATGGTGAGATTGGAGAGGTGAAGCATCAGAGCACCTCCACCCTTGCTTTGCCGAGGAAGCCTTGTGGCCGGGTAATCATGAGGACCACGAGCATTGCGCCGATAAGTAGCTGACGAGTGGTGTTTACGTCGGTGACTAAGCGCACTTCCCAGAGGAATATGCCGAGGTATCCAATGATGGGAAGCAAGATCGATTTAATACGTGGCGTGGTGGTTGTGAAGTAAGCGATGAGCACGATCAGGATCACGAATGCACAGTTACCCCAGAGCACACGATCGAGCGGTACGTACATCCAATGCGAAAGAGTGCGACTCACCGGGCCAACCACCCAATCTTTCGTGGGAGTCGTTTTGATAGCAGCGGCGCCGAGCAGAATTTTGACGGCGAATCCGATAAGCGCAATGCCCGCAATGTTGATCGTGAATCTCTTCACGCTCTTACCTACTGCGGCAAGCGTGAGAACGAGTACTGCCAGGAAGAGAATTTCGCTGTAGTTAGTTACACGGAGCACTTCAGGAAGCACTGACATGACAATCGCGCCCATGACGGCACCTGCGAGGCTGCCACTTCCACCGAGGATTACTGCGGCGTAGATCATCGTCATGAGCGGCATATCGAAACCGCTTACGAAGACTGCTGACTGCATTGCGGCAAAGATTGCCCCAGCTAATCCAGCAATCGCAGCCCCAGTGACGAATGCCATTGTCTTGAGGCGATTCACCATGACGCCCATCGACTCAGCGGCTAAGGCATCTTCTCGAATGGTGCGCCAAGCGCGTCCGATACGAGTGCGATTAATGCGGCTGATTGTAATAGTTAACAGTGCGACGAGAATCAGCAGGAGCCAGTAGTAGTCGCGAATATTCAAGAACTTGTGGCCAAAGAAACTGAATGGGTCGATGCCGGGGATGCCGTTAGCTCCGGCGGTGATATCGACATAATCGTCGGCCCAAGGAAATGTGATGTTGTCTGAAGCAAGTACTAATTGCACAAAGACTTGGCCAAAGAAGAGTGTCACGATGGCTAGGTAATCACCGAAGAGGCGTCGCGCGGGCAAGCTGACGATGTATCCAAGAAGTGCCGTACCAATAATGATGATGAGCACAGAGAGCCATGTCGACCAATGATGACCGATTTGCTCAGACGACATGAGTGCGTATCCGTAGGCGCCAATTCCGTAGAAGGCCACATAGCCAAGATCGAGGAGTCCGGCGTATCCCATCACGATGTTGAGGCCATAAGAGAGCATCACGAAGAGGCCGAGGTTTACCCCAATGCGGAGTAAATATTGGTTATCGACAAAAGCGCCGAATGCGAATGCTGCGGCAAGCAGTACAACCCAGCGCGCCCACGCAGGAATAGATTCGTCGATGAGCTGCGGGAGACCCTTGATGCCCTTTTTGCGGGTGATCCGCTCCTCATGCTGTGCCACCCACTCATCAGTTCCGATGCCAAGCTTGGCCGCTTCGTGAGCGACGCTCTCTTGAATTTCGTCTGGGACTTGGTTCTCGCTCATGCCTTCACGATCGCTCTCTTGCCGAGCAAGCCATTTGGCTTGAGGAGCATGACCACGATGAGAAGTGCAAAAGTGATGGTGTCGGAGAAGTTAGTAGAGAGGTAGCCCTGGGCGAGTGATTCGACCACTCCGAGCAAGAGACCGCCGAGCATGGCTCCTGGAATGGATCCAATCCCACCGATCACTGCGGCAGTAAAACCTTTGAGGCCGGGAACTAGGCCCATTCCATTTGAAACGCCGCGAAGTAGCAGACCATTCATTACGCCAGCAGCGCCAGCGAGTGCTGCGCTCACGAAGAAGGTCCACCGGATTACTTTGTCAACGTCGATACCCATCATGACTGCAGCGTCACGGTCGTATGCGATGGCGCGCATCGCTCGCCCTACTTGGGTGGTGTTCACCCAACGAGCAAGGCCAAACATGAGTGCGATCGAAAGTACAAGAACGAAGAGACGTACTCCGTCGATAGTGATGTCGGCGAAGGAGAATCCAAGCGTCGAAGGAATATATGAGGAGGTGTCGTATGAGCGGATGTTCGCCGAGAAGAGTAGGAGCGCGGCATTCTGCAACAAAATAGAGACGCCAAGTGCGCTAATGAGTGGAGCAATGCGTGTGGAGCTTCGGAGCGGACGGTAGGCAAAACGTTCAATGACGATTCCTAGTAGGCCGGTGCCAAGCATCGCCACTAAAAACATAATCAAAACCATGATGGCCACCGGAACTGAAGGCTGAAGGGGGCCACCGAGTCCGGTCATTACAAAGAATCCGATAAACGCGCCGACCATGTAAACATCGCCATGAGCAAAGTTCAGGATTTGCAGCACACCGTACACGAGGGTGTAACCCAGTGCGATGAGCGCATAGACGCCACCGAGCGTGAGCCCGTTAACGAGTTGCTGCCCAAGGTATGACATGGATTTCCTTTGCTCAAAATCTTCGAATTGCAATCTATCTCACTTGCAAGCGAGAGAGGTGATGGGGGCGGACCCCCATCACCTCTCCTGACTTACATTTTTCTCGTGCTCACCAATTTATAGCGAGAGGTTAGCCGACGAGCTTGCGCTTACCATCTGCTTGGGTTTGGAAGATGTAGAAACGTCCACCCTTTACATCGCCAGTGGCGGTGAAAGCGAGGGCGTTACCCATGATGGTTTGCGCGATTTTGGTCTTTGCGATCTCAGCAAGCACTGCTGCGCGATCGTTTGGCTTGCCGGCTGCGCATGCGCGACCTGCGGCTTCAACGATGACCTGTGCGGCTACGTAAGCTGGTGGACCGAAAGTGGTCACGTCAGCCTTGTAGGTGGCCTTGTATGCAGCAACCACAGCGGCGGCAACAGGAAGTCCGTTGACGTCAGGAGCGAATGCTGAAACGTAAGTGCCTGGGGTCTTAAATGTGGGCTGATCTGAACCATCGGAACCGAAGACAACTGCCTTCTTCTTCTGCTTGATGAGTTCTTGGGCAACCTGCTCTGACTTGGCAGCATCTTGGAAGGTAACGAAGACGAAGTTGGTGGTCTTCGATACGCGGGTTACGACAGCTGCGTAATCTGCATTCTTCTCGTTGACTGCAATGTTGGTTACCTTCACCTTGAGGGCCTTGAGGGTGGTGACAACTTCCTTAGCAAGGCCGGTTCCGTATGCCGTCTTCTCTTCGATGACGACAATTTCCTTAGCCTTGAGAGTCTTCACCATGTAGTTCGCATCGCCAGGTCCTTGAAGACCATCGTTGGGGATGGGACGGTAGAAGTTAGGGAAGGTACCAGCGGTGAGGTTGGTACGAGTTGCTGATGGGCTGACCAGGGCGATGTTGTTCGCACCGAGGAGGCCACCAATCGCGAGCACTTCTTGGCTACCTGCAGGTCCCATGGCTCCGAGAACATCTTTGTTAGCAACGATGTTTGGGGCTTGGGTGCTTGCTTGCGCAGCATCAAGTTGGGTGTCGTAATCCTTGGTCGTAAAAGTGGTGCCGTTCTTGGCGTTGTAATCAGCAACAGCAAGTTGTGCGAAACCTTGTTGTTCCTTGCCAATGAATGCGACTCCGCCGGTGAGGGGAGCGATGATGGCGATCGTGCCGGAGCACGATGCGGCTGATGCCGGAGCGGCAACAGTGGTGAGACCAGAGACGACGAGGGCTGCGCTAGCAGCCACGACGCCGAGGCGGGTTGTCTTCTTCACAGGGGGTTTCCTTCCAAGAGGGATAGGGCAGAATATGGAACTAACTTGGATGAGTGTGCCGTATCCCACAGGCCCCTGCCAACTCAGTTACGTGTCTTAAACCTGTGGATCTGACGACCGATAGGAGGGCGCTATGCCCAAGAGGGCTGGTCTGAAGGGGTTTTAGACTTCGTCGTACCCTGGTGCTGGCCGGCCATCGGGGTAGTAGGCAGCTGCTGGGGAGCCCGCAGGTCGGAAGGTTCCTAGGATCCAGAGGTCCTCTTCGCGGTCGTTCATGACCGAGTGGAGCATGCGGGGGGCCACCATGAAGGTGGAGCCGGGGCCGATGGGCACCTTGGTATCGCCGACCACAAAGGCGCCTCCTCCTCGGACGATATGGCAGATCTCGTCGTAGAGGTGATAGTGGGCAGGGGCGCCCGAGGTCGGGATGAAACCCACGAACATGGTGGCCCCGCTACTGCCGCGACTCTCATCGAAGAGCACTTCGAATTCTCGGTTGCCGGTGGCCGTGCCTTTATTTGTGATCCCTTGTTGGACCACGCGTTGAAAACCGATGGCAGGCTTCGCGATTTTGCGGGCATATGGTCCCATGCCTGGCGCATGGACTGAAAAAATCTTGAAGGGGCTGGTACTTGAAAGCGCCCAAGCCTCTCCATCGCGGATTAAGGCGGCGCAATCAGGAGAGAGCTCACACGATTCGCCAGCGACTGTAAGTGTCCCGCTACCTTCGCGCACGAAGAGCAGCAGATCTCCATCCTCATGGATCCCCATGTCGGCGTGACCATCTAGATGGATTTCACTAGCAGTGAGTGCTTCTGCGTACTCACCCTCTCGAACGAGTTCGAAGATCTCTGCTTCGCCTCGCGAGATTGCAGCGACATCGGCTACGGTGCGTACTACGCCCGGAAAAAAGTTACTGGGATTCATTGTCATGAAAGGAAGCGTACTCGTGAAGATACTTCGCCACGCAAGTGCTATTTGGAATGGATCTGTGCCCACAGGTACCGGAAGCATGACTTTAGGTCGTGCTGGGCAAGTTATTCCCTTCTCATTGAAGTCACGCACCGAAGAGAACTCTGGCACTAACCCAGAAGAACTAATCGGCGCAGCGCATGCCGGATGTTTTTCAATGGCGCTCACCAGCATTCTTGAGGATGCCGGTCTTGCTCTCGGGTCGGTGGAAACAAGTGCTCGCGTGACTCTTGAACAACGTACCGATGGTTTCTGGATTAGTGAAGTTCATCTTGTGACCCGCGGCATTGGCCAAGCGTGTTCAAATGATGATTTCGTGGCATTTGCTGAGAAGGCCAAAGAGACGTGCCCAGTTTCTAAACTCTACTCTTCAGCCGCCATCACCCTGGATGCCGCGCTCGCCTAATCGGCTCGCGGTTACTCGTCCTTAAGTGCGTAGTTTGTGATCTCGGTGCGAACATCCCAGAGTTCAGGGAAGAAGCTTTTGTCACGTAGTTGACCGATTACTTCAACAGGCGTTCCTTGCGTTCCAGAAACGTGTAACCCAATGCTGCGTTCGACCACTTTGAAGTGGCGATGGCGCCAGTTGATCATGCGTTCATCAATTTCAATGAGTGCTTCGGCTAAACGGTAAAGCTGATCGTGCTTCTCATGATGCACAAAGAGGTCTAGCAAAGAGATGTTTTCGGCATTTAAGAGGCGATGGAATTCCACGCCAAGTTGTGGAATAACAGCGCGGATTCCATTGAAGCCTGGAGAATCAAAACCCGAGCCATGGCCAAGTGCACGCCGTACTTGCTGATAATCCCACGGTGACATTTTCTCCAGCATGTCGAGATTCTGCGTGGCATTGATGACACACATCGGAATGCGATCAACCAGGCGAAGAGCGCCAGAGATATCTCCGGCCTGAAGTCTGACGATGATCTCGTGTGACTCGGCAATGGCAAGTTTGAGCCAGAGCTCTGAAGATTGATGTACCACTGTGAAGAGAAGTTCATCCCGGTGCCCCCAGGTGTCGGGCCCCTTCTGCAACGAAAGGAGTTCGTTCGTGCGGATGTAGCGTTCGTAATCGCTATTGCCCGAGCCGGTGAGTACTTGATCAGCGCCGTAAGTCATGGGGTGAGAGTACGCCACTCTTACGCATCTCCTCTAGCAACTTGTTCAATGAACATGAGAGAGTTTAGATTCACTGGAAGAGGGTAAGAATTTTATGGAGGGCGAATGAGCCAGGAACATGTCGACGTCATTGTTATCGGGGCCGGCCATCAAGGTTTGGTAGCGGCCACCGCGCTCGTAGATAAAGGCCTTTCCGTTGTCGTATTGGAACGCTCTGATGCCCCCGGTGGAGCCATACGTAGTGGCCAACTCACCCTGCCTGGCTTTACCCACGATTACTGGGCCACCAATATGGGCCTCTTTCTCGGCTCTCCATACTTTGCTCAGCACGGTGTTGCACTCGGAGAGTTGGGCCTTAAGTTTGCGCACTCTTCGACGCCGTACGCCTCTGCATTTCCCAACGGAAAAAATCTTAAGGTGGTGCAAGACGGTGAAGCGACCGCGGCTATGTGGGCGGCGCACAATGCCGGCGACGCGAAAGGCTGGGCAGCACTCGGCTCGCTCTTTGGGGATTTTGCAGGCTCGTACTTCCCGATGTATGGCAACCCACTTCCATCAAAAGGAACTTGGCAAGGTGCGCGCGCACTTTGGAAAGCGCGTGGCAAGAAAGGTTCGGGAGAACTTCTTCGCATTTTGCTTTCATCAACTCGCGCACTCGGTGATCGATACTTTGAAACCCCCGAAGCAAAATCACTCCTAGCTGCGTGGGGAATGCACCTTGATTACGCACCGGATATCACCGGCGGGGCAGTCTTCCCATTACTTGAATGCTTCCTAGACATGGCTAATGGCATGTCGATTGTCGAAGGCGGTGCCAGCAATCTCGTCAACGCCATGGTTGCACTTTTGGAGAAGAAGGGCGGCAAAGTACAGCTCGAGACGGATGTCGCTCGCATCTTGGTCAACGATAAAGGGGCTTTTGGAGTGCGGTTAGCTGATGGAAAGCAGATCCTGGCTAAGCGCGGCGTCATCTCGACGGTCGTTCTTCCAGTGATGGTGGATAACTTACTTGAGTCTTCAGATGTCCCAGCTCACATGAGACAAGCGGCTTCGCATTACCGTTTCGGTCCAGGCACCATGATGGTGCACTTGGCAACGAGCGGACCGATTCCTTGGAGTGATAGTGAGCTCGGAAGATTTGCCTATGTTCATGTGGGTCCATATGTCGATGACATGGCGCGCACTTATCAGCAATCACTCGCAGGTGAGATTCCCGATGAGCCGTTACTGATTGTGGGCCAGAGTTCTGTAGTGGATCCCTCGCGCGCCCCAGAAGGTAAGGGTGTGGTCTGGATTCAAGTGCGCACTCTTCCCAATATTCCGAAGGGAAGCACCTGGGTGGCGGAGAGCGAGCGGGTCGCGGACCAAGTGATCGCCAAAATGGAACGGTATGCCCCTGGCTTTACCACCACCATTCTGGGTCGCCACGTCATGAGTCCAGCCGATCTGCACGCCAGTAATCCCAATCTGGTCGGTGGGGATTCGGTCGCCGGTAGCCATCATCTCGATCAGTTCCTCATGCGACCCAGCCTTGACCTGGGTAAATACGCCACCGAAATTCCACGCCTCTACCTGGCCGGGGCAGGCACCTGGCCGGGGGCCGGGGCGAATGCCATCTCGGGCGGCTTGGCAGCTGCCCGGCTACTGAAGGGATAATCTTGAAGCGAGAGATGGCAGAGAAAAATATCACCACCACTTTATTGACTCCTCCTTGCGTCTCCTTTACGGTCGTCAAAATGAGAGCAGGAGATAAATGACGCCATCCCCGAGTGAGAGCCCGCTTCACGGCAGCATCTCCGAAGGCACGCTTGACTCCAAGATCTTCCGCTCGGTGATGTCTCAATGGGTCACCGGAATCTCGTTGGTGACCTCCAGCGATGAAGCTCTGCCCATCGGCATTATTTGCAACTCACTTACGTCGGTCTCGTTAGATCCATTGCTCTTGCTCTGGACGGTCGATCGCAACTCGTCTTCTTTTGACCATTGGATGCGGGTCGATCATTGGGCGGTGCACTTCCTTGCCGATGATCAGCGTGACCTGGTGAAGCAATTTGCCCAGAAAGGCGGAGATAAATTCGCCGGAGTTGAGTATGAACTTTCCGATCGAGGTGTTCCACTCTTGGGGAACTCGCTCGTTCGGATGGAGTGCACCACGTGGAATCGAATGGATGCAGGCGATCATGTAGTGATCGTGGGCGAAGTGGATTCATTCGAGCAGCGCTATGCAACGCCGCTTACTTTCGTTCACGGATCGCTCGTGGCCGGGAATTTGCCGAAACTAAAATAACCCAACCAATACAGATCGATCCCGAAAGGCACAACATGGTTAAGCGCATCGCAGACATGAAGGATTTTAAGCTTGGACTCTTTTCGCCGAATTGCTCTTCGGGATTAGCGGTGACGAAAGCTCCGGATCGTTGGACCGGATCTTGGGACGATAACCTGCGGTTGGCAAAGATTGCCGACGAAACAGGCATCGACTTCATACTCCCCATCGCGCGTTGGATTGGGTATGGCGGCGAGACCAACTTCCACGAGGGTGTGCTTGACCCCACCACATGGGCTGCCGGTCTCCTGGCAAACACTAAGAATATCTTTGTATTTGCCACCGTACATACTGCTTTTAATCATCCCATCGTCGTTGCGAAACAATTGGCAACGGTCGATCAAATCGGACACGGACGCGCCGGAATCAACATTGTGGCTGGTTGGAATAAGCCTGAATATGACACCTTTGGCTTGGATCTACCCTCTGATCACAATGATCGTTATGCCCTTGCGCAAGAGTGGTGGGATGTCGTCAAGAAGATTTGGACTACTGAAGGCAAGTTTGATCACGATGGTAAGTTCTTCAAATTACAACACGTGGAAGGTATGCCAAAGCCAGTTGATGGCATGATCCCCGTTCTTAACGCTGGTTCATCACCGCAAGGGCGCGAGTTTGCCGCACGCAACGCCAACTTTGCATTTACCGTTGTCGGCGGACCAGAAGATGGCGCCGAAGTGGTGAAGCAGGTTACTCAACAGGCAAAGGCTCAATACAACCGCCAGATGGGCGTCTTCACTCTTGGACACGTGGTTTGTAAGCCGACTCGCAAAGAGGCAGATGAATTCCTGCATTACTACGCAGATGAGTATGCCGATTGGAATGCGGTTGATAATTTGATGGAACTTCAAGGTCTCCATGCGATGTCCTTCAGCAAAGAGATGCTCTCCATGTTCCGTGGACGTTTCGCCGCTGGTCATGGTTCTTGCCCACTTATCGGAACTCCCGATGAAGTTGCAGATGCCATCGAAGGCTTCCATAAGGCCGGTTTTGGCGGTATGACCTTGGCGTTCTTGGATTCCGCCAAGGAACTCCCCTCCTTCGCGCAAGAGGTCTTGCCACGCTTGGAGCGCAAGGGCGTCCGTTTGCCGAGATAATGTCTTTATGACATCTCTCTTTGACTCATTACGCATTGGCGCCATGACTGCTCCCCACCGAGTAGTGATGGCGCCAATGACACGTAATCGCGCAACTTCGGCTGGTGTGCCCACCGATTTGATGGCCGAGTATTACGCGCAGCGTGCCTCGTTTGGTCTCATTATTTCCGAAGGTGTACAACCAGCCGCCATCGGCCAGGGCTATCCACACACACCCGGAGCGCATAACGATGAACAAACCGCTGGTTGGAAGAGGGTTGCTGGTGCGGTTCATAGTGCGGGCGGACATATCTTCTTGCAGTTGATGCATGCCGGCCGGATTAGCCATTTTGATGTCACTGGCATGGAGCCCGTCGCTCCCAGTGCGGTAACACCTGTTGGAGAAATCTTCACGGGTGCAGGCACGAAGCCGTTTGAAAAACCGCGGGCAATGAGTGCGGACGATCTTGTTTCGGCGCGTGACTCCTTTGTGGATGCAGCAAAGCGCGCTATAGCTGCTGGATGCGACGGTGTGGAACTGCACGCGGCAAGTGGCTATTTGCTCAATCAGTTTCTGGCGGATAATTCAAATCAGCGTACGGACGCATACGGCGGCTCTCCAGAGAACCGGGCTCGATTCGTTATCGAAACTGTGCAAGCGGTGGCGATGGCAGTCGGCGGCGAGAAGGTGAGCATTCGGATCTCGCCAAACGGAACCTTCAACGACATGGCTCTGACTCACATCGAAGAGACATATGGAGCATTACTCGCAGGGATCGATTCGCTCGGTCTGGCTTATCTTCACGTCGGGGAAGAGCCAGGATTTTCCGGCATTAAATTTTCCCGTGCGCATTGGTCTGGCGTATTGATTGGTAATACTGGTTATGCAGATAACGACAAGATCGGTTCGGCGCATGCACTCGTGGAATCTGGCAACGCGGACGCGGTGAGCTTTGGTCGATTGGCCCTGGCTAATCCCGATCTTCCACGGCGGATCAAAGATGGCCAAGCGATGAACGAACCCGATTCGAAGACCTTTTACTCAGGTGGGGAGAAGGGATACACGGATTATCCGGCTCTCTAGACATGTGAAGGCATGTCTGCCAGAAATTGAAAAAGGGCCCGGGATTACTCCCGGGCCCTTTTTACTTAATGTGTGGTTAGCGAGCGTTGACCTGATCGGCTTGAGGACCCTTAGGACCTTGGACGATTTCGAATTCAACGGCTTGGCCCTCTTCGAGTGCCTTGTAACCGCTTCCTTGGATCGCAGAGTAGTGAACGAAGACATCTTGTCCGCCGCCATCTACTGCAATGAAACCAAAACCCTTTTCAGAGTTGAACCACTTAACTGTTCCCGTTGCCATTTAGCTAATCTCCCGGGACGTAGGGGACACGCGGCGATTGCCTCGTGTCAGTCTTCTTCAAAAAGCGTCACCGAGACCAGCCAACCTGGCGCTCTCGCGCAGGGGAGAAGCTAACGAACGGTACTGCTAAGCGTCTGACTCACTTCCGAGGGTACACCACAGGCCCCCTAGCGGGAATTCCCCGCATAAGGCAAGATGTAATTCAGCGTAAATGCGCTCCTGACGACACGTGTACTGGGGAAGGTCACACGGACCGGTCAGGAGGAGATCTCATGGTTGCTCATTCGTCGGCGGCAGCTCGCGGCGTACTCTTTATTTACTCTGCCCCCACCGCGCTTATTCCACATATTGAGTGGGCGATCGAAAATGTGCTGGGTGCTCCTGTCTCTCTTGAGTGGAGCGCGCAACCGATCTCTCCGGGAACACTTCGTGGCGAATCGCCTTGGCATGGCGCTGTGGGTAGCGCATCGAAGATTGCCTCAGCAATGCGGGGTTGGCATTACGTACGCTTTGAAATTACCGAAGAAGCGACGAGTACAAATGATGGCGCAAGATTTCAGGGAACCCCGTCGCTCGGCATCCATCACTCAATTATGGGAGTGCATGGGGATATCTATGTGAATGAAGACCGCATTCGAGGTAGCGCCAAGAGAGCACTGAAGAATGGCACCTCGCTAGAAGAAGAGTTGGAAGAGGTGCTTGGCGCGATGTGGGATGAGGAGTTGGAGCCCTTTAGATACTTGGGTGATCAGTCGAGCATTCGGTGGCTCAAGACTGGTTCTAGTTAAGAGCCTTAGAGTGGAATATTTCCGTGGTTACCGCGAAGTGCGGGGGCACCTAAAATCGCTTTCGCGATCGCGCTTCGAGTGGCGCTTGGTTCAATGATTTCATCGACCACACCAATCTCGACTGCTCGCGTGACACCGCCGGAAATCTGTTCATGCTCTGCGGCAAGTTCTAATTCCATATCGTTTCTTTGATCTTCGGGGACTTCAGAGAGCAAACGTCGATGCAAAATTCGGATGGCAGCGACCGCACCCATTACAGCGACTTCGGCTCCGGGCCAAGCGAATACTTTGGTGGCGCCAAGCGAACGGGAGTTCATGGCGATGTATGCACCGCCGTATGCCTTGCGGGTTACTAACGTGACGCGAGGAACAACTGCTTCAGCGAATGCATGGAGAAGTTTTGCCCCGCGCCGTACCACGCCATCCCATTCTTGTCCGACGCCGGGCAGGTAACCAGGAACGTCCACCAGAACGACAAGTGGAATTCCAAATGCATCGCACATGCGCACGAAGCGTGCAGCCTTTTCGGCAGAAGAGGAGTCAAGGCATCCACCAAGTCGAAGTGGATTATTGGCGACTACTCCCACCGTTCGTCCACCAAAGCGTCCAAGAGTCGTGACGATGTTGGGTGCCCACTTCGGGTGAAGCTCTTGTATGCCCCCGACATCGAGCACGCCTTCAATGAGTGGATGGACGTCGTAGGCGCGTTTTGATGATTCGGGCATCAGGCCAGCAAGATCCACCTCGGGAAGTTTCTCTGCCATTGTTCCTTGGTTGCCTAGAAGTGCAGCCAATCTGCGAGCGGCGTTGTAGGCCTCGTCATCATCTTCAGCGACCACGTGCACTACGCCGCTTCGGCGACCGTGAGGTTCGGGACCGCCGAGACGTGCCATATCTACTGATTCGCCAGTCACGCTCTTTACTACATCGGGGCCAGTAACAAAGATGCGACCATCAGGTCCCAGAATTACGATGTCAGTGAGTGCTGGTCCATATGCCCCGCCACCGGCTGCAGGTCCTAAGACAAGCGAGATTTGTGGGATTTTTCCACTAGCCCTGGTCATGATGGCGAAGACGCGACCAAATGCATCGAGTGAGGCGACACCTTCGCGAAGGCGAGCGCCACCTGAATGCCACAAGCCGATGACTGGACACTTTGCATGAAGTGCATATTCGTAGGCCGCGAGGATGACCTCGCATCCGGCTTGTCCCATGGCGCCACCTTGGATAGTGGCGTCGGTGGAGAACATGGCGACTTCAGTGCCATCGATTTTTCCATGGGCTGCCAGCATTCCAGAGTCATCGCGCGGCGTGAGGAGTTTCAGCGTGCCTGGATCAATGAGACGGTTGAGACGTACTTCTGGATCCTTTGTATTGATCTCGCTCTCGCTCATTTCTTCTCCTTCGTTAGACGGATCGGAATACAAGAGCCACGTTGTGGCCGCCGAAACCAAAAGAATTATTCAAGGCGGCGATAGATCCCTCCGGAAGTGCGCGAGGTTGATCTCGCACGACGTCGAGTTTGATCTCGTCATCGAAGTTTTCAATGTTGATTGTGGGGGGAGCGATTCGGTGATGTAGCGCGAGGATCGTGAAGACCGATTCGATCGCGCCGGCGCCGCCCAAGAGGTGACCCGTCATTGATTTGGTTGCGGATACAGCTACATGATCGGTGTCGGCACCGAGTGCTCCTCGGATAGCAAGTGATTCGGCAATATCGCCAGCCGGGGTTGATGTTGCATGTGCATTGAGGTGCACAACTTCGGACGCTGCGACTCCGCCATCAACAAGAGCCAATTTCATAGCACGAGCTGCTCCGCGACCTTCAGGGTCGGGCGCAGCAATGTGAAAACCATCTGACGTGATTCCTTGGCCAGCGAGTTCTGCATAGATACGTGCACCACGAGCCTTTGCGAACTCTTCAGATTCCAGCACTACAACTCCAGCGCCTTCGCCAAGTACAAACCCGTCGCGATCCTTGTCATAAGGGCGCGAAGCCTTTTCGGGGGCGTCGTTGCGAGTGGAGAGGGCCATCATGGCTGCGAAACCCGCCATCGGTAGTGGATGTACGCCAGCTTCAGTACCACCAGCAACAACTACGTCTGCTCGACCGCTACGAATCATCTCCATCGCGTAACCAAGGCCTTCAGAGCCCGAGGCGCATGCGCTCACTGGGGTGTGTACGCCAGCTTGCGCTTTCAGTTCTAACCCGACCGTAGCGGCCGGTCCATTTGGCATCAACATCGGGACGGTATGCGGGCTCACTCGCCGCGCACCCTTCTCCAAATAAACGTCGTAAGAACCGATCAGCGAAAGAATGCCACCGATTCCAGATGCAATTACTACGCCGAGGCGCTCTGTATGAATTTCTGGCGCCCCGGCATCTTTCCAGGCTTCGCGCGCGGCAATTAAGGCAAATTGCTCGGCCCGATCAAGTTTGCGAGCCTCGACGCGATCCATCACTTCAGAAGGATCCACTGCACTTTCTGCCGCGAAATGAACTGGGATTGTTTCAGTCCAGTCATGTGTGAGGGTGCGCACGCCTGATTTTCCAGCAAGTAACGCTGCCCACGTGGACGCAACATCGCCGCCGAGGGGCGTGAATGCGCCCAACCCGGTAACGACGACCTTGCGATGCGTGGGAGCGCTCATGTTAGTTGGCAGCCTTGACGATGTAATTAACTGCATCTCCGACGGTGACGAGGTTCTTCACATCGTCATCAGGAATCTTGCAGCCGAACTTCTCCTCTGCAGCAACGACAACTTCAACCATGCTGAGCGAGTCAACATCGAGATCGTCGGTGAATGATTTCTCCATGAGTACCGAAGATGCCGGAATACCAGCAACCTCTTCAACGATTTCAGCAAGCCCTGCGAGTACTTCATCTACTGAGTGAGCCATTTATTCTCCTAGTTATCTCTTAGTTGTTATTTATAGTGCAGTCATTCAGGGAAGGGTAACTACTTGGGCCGCATAAACTAAACCGGCACCAAATCCAATAAGTAGTGCACTTCCGCCGCGCGGAATTTCACCACTTTCTAACATCGCTTCCATCGCAAGCGGGATGGAAGCTGCTGAAGTGTTTCCGGAGACGCGGATGTCACGAGCAACCGGGAGTTCAGCTGGCAGGTCGAGCGCCTTCACCATGGCATCGATGATGCGCATATTTGCCTGGTGCGGAATGAAAGCGTCTAATTCGCTCGCTTTCAATCCAGCGAGTTCAAGTGCCTTATTGGCTACCGGCACCATCTGCCAGACGGCCCAGCGGAAAACCGTTTGCCCCACCATCTGAATGTCGGGCCAGAGGAAATCTTTCCGCTCGTGCACAGTGTTCTTCTTAAAGGAGAGCCACGAAGTCTTCTGCAAAATTGCATCACGATTATCAGCGTCAGATCCCCAGACAGTGGGTCCGATTCCAGGTACGTCGGAGGGTCCAATCACCACCGCACCGGCGCCATCAGCGAAGAGGAACCCGCCGGCACGATCATCAAGATCAATAAAATCAGTAAGTTTTTCTACACCGACCAGCAGTACATAATCGGCAGAGCCACCGCGCACGAAATCACTGGCCATGCCGACGCCGTAACAAAATCCAGCACAAGCAGCGGAAATATCGAATGCAGCCGCCTTGGGATTCCCGAGGCGTCCGATGAGTTCGGTGGCAGCGCTGGGGGTTTGAAAAGGGTAGGTAACAGTGGCCACAATGACGGCGCCGATTTGATCCATCGTGATTCCGGCATGAGTCAACGCTTTGCGGGCAGCATGCTCTGCCATATCAACAACAGATTCGTCATCGGCGGCCCATCGGCGTGACTCAATACCGGAACGTTCGCGAATCCATTCATCGGTTGAGTCAATGCGCGCACAGATTTCAGCGTTAGTGACGATGCGTTCTGGGCGATACCCACCGACTCCATAAATACGGGAGTGGCGATTGGGTGCTAAATCTTTAATCTGTCCCATCAATGTTCTCCTGTTGGATGAAGTCGTACGAGTGGTTGGCCCGGTGAAACGGGATCACCCTCTTCGGCAAGCCACTCGATGATGACGCCACCGTGTGGTGCGGTGATCTCGGTGTTCTCTCTCTTTGCTACGACGCGACCCACGCTTCCATCATAAGGAATTTCATCTCCCAGCTCTGCATCTCGATGAAAAGTTCCAGCGAAAGGCGCTACTAACATTCGCCATGTGGGCTGGTCAACAAAGGTACTCGGGCGTCCATGGCGTGCGATGAGATCAACGGCGGCTGGAATATCTTCAGGAGTTTTCAAAGCGAGTGTTTCGACTCCGGGGAGTGCGCGCTTAATGAGGCCGATCAATGTTCCAGCGGGTGGCATTTCGATGATGGCAGTAACGCCGAGATCATCAAGGGTACGCATGCAGAGATCCCAGCGCACTGGGCTGGCTACCTGTCCCACAATTCGGTTGAGAA